>JAWWOM010000266.1:0-11963 GCA_033851655.1 Frankiales bacterium | reverse complement strand
GTTGCCGGCATGCCTCCCCAGATGCCGGACGCGACGTTGGCGAGACCCTGTCCGAACAGCTCCCGGTCGGGGTCGGAGCGGGGCGCATCGCTCATGCCGTCCGCCACCCGTGCCGACAGCAGGCTCTCCATGGCGGCGAGGAACGCCACGACCAGTGCCGGGCCCAGCAGTGAGCGGAAGGCGCCGAAGTCGGGGATCGAGGGGACGGGGAGGTGGCTGGGCAACGCGCCGATCCGCTGGACGGTCACTCCGGACACCGTGGCCACCACCGTGACCACCAGGACGGCGAGCAGGCTGGCCGGCAGCGACCGGTGCAGTCGGGGGAGCAACCCGCTGATGCCGATGGACAGCAGCAGCAGACCGAGCACCGCCCAGTGCGGGTGCTGGACGAACCGTTCGACGGAGAGTGCCGCCGCGCCGACGGCGTTCTGGACGTCGGGCTTGGTCACCCCGAGCGCGCTCGGCACCTCCTGCGCCGCGATGACGATGGCGATGCCGGCGGTGAACCCTTCGATCAGCGGCCAGGGCACGTACGCGAGCAGCCTGCCGAGGCGCAGCACGGCCGCTGCCGTCACGACCAGCCCGGCGAGCACGGCGAGCGGATAGACCACGGACGGGCCCCTGGTCGCCACCAGCGGCACCAGCACCACGGTCATCGCGCCGGTCGGTCCGGTCACCTGGAGGTGGGATCCGCCGAACGCCGCAGCAACCGCCCCGGCGATGACCGCGGTGACAAGACCGGGGGCGGCACCGACGCCGCTGGCAATGCCGAACGCCAGCGCGAGGGGGAGTGCCACGATTCCGACGGTGAGACCGGCCGTCAGGTCCGAGGTCAAGGACTTCGGCAGAGCCGCGTAGTCCGACCGGCGCGGCAGCAGAGCCGTCAACCGGGCCGCCGGCCGCGGGGCGATTGAGGACATGGCCACCATGATCCCGCGAGCGGGGGTGCGCGTTCAGGGGCGAAGGTCCCGACATCGCCGGCAGGAGTGGCAGGCTGCCCTGTCACCGGAGCTGTTCCGCGAGCTGAACCTGCCGGCCACCTTGTAGCGGCCGCCTCGAGTCACAGGGACAGCTTGCGGTTCCACCAGCTGGGGTGACTGAGGGTGGCGGTCAGGGTGTGGCTGGTCGTCCACGCCCCGCTGACAGCGCCGGTCACGCTGCCGAGGTGCTGCCCGGCGGCAGCCGAGACCTGGACGTTGAGGGTCGCAGCCGAGGCCAGCGGCTGGGGGAGCAGCCGCAGGGAGTAGCGGCCGTTGGTGACCGGGACGGAGTACTCGAGCTGCCAGGTGCCGGCCTCACCACGCTGGAGGTCCACCGGGATGGTGACCTGCTGGCTGGTGGCGAGGTCGAGCTTGGAGAAGGCCACCGGCTTGCCGTTCTGGCTGAAGGCCTCGAGCTTCGCCGACTTGTCGGTCGCCAGCTGGATCAGCAGGTGCATCCGACCGGGGTGCACGACCCCCTCGACGTAGGGGCCGAGTCCGGCCGGTGCGTGGTTGGCGATGGTGACCGTCTCGGTCACGTCCGCGGACTTCTCGCCGACGACCACCTTGACGTTGACGCCTCGCGTCGCGTAGTAGTCCAGCTTGTTGCCGAACCCCGGGCTGTCGCCGAGGTTGTTGACCGTCACCAGGCCGAGATCGTGACCCTGCGGATCGGTGCTGCCGCTGACCCCTGCCGCGTTCAGCTCGCTCTCGACCGCAGGGGTCGCCGACCAGAGCGCGAGGTGGCGACCGGTCGCCGCCGTTGCCAGCGCCTTGAGGACGCTGACGTCGGACTCGTGCGAGGTCAAGGCGGCGAACCCGCTGCCGGCAGCGTCAGCCAGCTTGGCGTGCCGCGCCGTCTGGGTCTTGGCGTCGAGGCTGCCGTCGCCGTACTCGGTGACCAGCAGCTCCTTGATCAGCGCATCACCGCTCAGCACCGAGCCGTCGCTGAGATGCAGTGGACCGGTCGCCGAGACGATCTTGGCCATGCCGGCGACGTCGAGCAGCAGGACGGCGTCCGGCTTGACCCCGAGCGAGAGCTGCGCCAGGTTGGCGATCACCGAAGCTGTGGCGGGGACGTCGGGGTCCATGGTCGCGTTGACCCACAAGGTGGTGTTGGCCAGGTAGCCACCGTAGGCAGCGGTGTAGTCGGGCGGCGCCGGCACCGTGACGGCGTGCTCGGCGATCTTGGCGATGCCGAGTGAGTCGCGGAACTTGTCGATCGTCAGGTGGCCGTTCTTGGCGTGCGCCAGGGTGAACGTGCTGATCAGGCCGCCGGTGCCGCGCAGCTCCGCGTTGTTCTCGAGCCCGATGTAGATGGTCCGCTCGCCGTGGCTGCCGAGCAGGTCGCCGACCGCGTCGGTCAGCTGGGCGGCATGGTCGAACCCGCTGCTCAGCCCACCCAGCTGGGACTTCGCGTCCCGTACGGACCGGCTGACGATGCCAGGCGTCAGCCCGGTGTTGAGCCCGGCCAGTCGGGCCAGCGGACCCGCTGTGGTCTTGGCGCCCGCCGCCAGCACGTCGTGCAGATGCTGCAGCCGGGTCAGGTCCAGGCCGGTGCCACTGCCGCCGAGCCCGTCGGTCGCGTCGACGGCGACGGTCGCCGAGGACAGCACCGCGGTCGCGGCGTCAGCGATCGTCCGCTCAGCGACCATGCTGCGGCCGACGAACGGCAGCCAGGACAGGACCGTCGGGCCGAGCTGGTGCACCTGGTCGTGGGCAATCTTGGCGTTGGCGGCGTCGGCCCTGAGCCGGCGGACCAGCTCCTGGCGAGCCGGCGGATGATCCCGTACGGCGGTCAGGTCCGCCTTGACCGCCTCCAGCCCGGTCTTGGCGCGGAGACCGGCCACGACGGCCCAGATGCCGGCCAGGACCAGGAGCAGCACCAGGCCACCGAGGGCGAACCACGCGCCCCTCGGCAACCGGCGGGGTCGCAGTCTCACGGGCGTCAGCGTAGGGGAACCAGGGTCGGGCAGTGGGTCACGGGTCAAGGTCGACCGTCTCTGCCGCCGGCTCCGGCCGCCGCGTCGCCAGCCACGCGTCGTAGGCGGCCGCCCGCTCGGGGTCGATCGGATGGGCGGTGCAGCGGGTGCCGCGGTGGTCGCACCAGTCGCACAACCGGCCGACGTTGGGGCGCCAGTCGCCGGTCTCCGTCGCGCGCTCGATCGCGTGCCACAGCGCCATCACCTTGCGCTCGAAGGAGACCAGCTCGGCCTCCTCCGGGGCATAGCGCAGCATCGTCCGGTCGCCGAGGTAGAGCAGCCGCAGCTCCCGTGGCACGACGCCGCGGGTGCGCCACAGCACCAGCGCGTAGAACTTCATCTGGAACAGCGCTTTGGCCTCGAACGTCTCACTGGGGGCCCGGCCGGTCTTGTAGTCGACCACCCGGATCAGGTCACCCGGAGCCTCGTCGATCCGGTCGACATAGCCACGCAGCCGAAGCCCGCCGTCGATGACGACCTCGACATAGTGCTCGCGGGACGCCGGCTCGAGACGCTGCGGGTCCTCGAGGGCGAAGTAGCCGGCCAGCAGGTCGCGCGCCCCGGCGAGGAACGCCTCGGGGGTCAGCGGCTCGTCGGCCGGCCCCTCGGCAGGCCCCTGCGCCGGCAGGAACAGCTCGGCCAGCTCTGGCCGTTCAGCCAGCAGGCTGACCCAGGCCGGCCCGATCAGTGCCTCGGCTCCGGCCAGCGTGCGCTCGGTGGCCGGAAGGTCGAAGAGCCGCTCGAGGGCGGAGTGGACCACCGTGCCCCGTACGGCTGCCGGGCTCGGCCGCTCCGGCAGCTTGTCGATCACCCGGAAGCGGTAGAGCAGCGGGCAGGACATGAAGTCGCTCGCCCGCGACGGCGACAGCGACCCGATCACCGGCGGGTCGAGGTCGACCGGCGGGGACGGAGCCTGGGTGGGCAGCAGAACCGCACCGGTGCCTGACATGGGAACACCGTAGGTCAGCCGACTGACGAAATCCGCCTCCCGCGCCGTGCTGTGGACAACCCGGCGCTGCGACGGGTCGGCCTGTGCACCGGCACTAGACTCCACCGGTGTGAGCGCACCCGCGCCGCGGCGTCCTTCTCCCGGGGTGTACGTCGGCCGGCCGTTCGGCATCCCGGTCTACTTCGACCTGACCTGGATCCTGCTCGCGGGCTACATCACCTACGCCTACGCGCCGTCCTTCAGCCACGACGGCCAGAGCCCGGGGACGCGGGCCTACTCCCTCGCCTTCCTGGTCGCGGTGCTGTTCGCGGTCTCCGTGCTCGCCCACGAGCTGAGCCACTCGGTGATCGCCCGGCTGATGGACCTGCCCGTCCGCAGGATCACCATCCTGTTCTTCGGCGGGGTCTCCGAGATCAGCCGCGACCCGGAGACACCCGCCAGGACCTACCTGGTCTCGGTGGCCGGGCCGCTGATGTCGCTGGTCCTCTCCGCCCTCGCCTTCCTGGTCCTGATGGTGGCCGCGCTGCAGGACACCGTGCACTACGTCGTGACGATCTTCGCTGCGGTCAACGGGCTGGTGGCGCTCGTCAACCTGCTGCCAGGGCTGCCGCTGGACGGCGGCCACGTGCTGCGCGCAGCGGTGTGGCAGCTCACCGGCTCTCCGGACAAGGGCACCCAGGTCGCAGCCTGGGCCGGGCGAGGGCTGGCGGCGGTCGTGGTCACGACCGGGCTGGTCATCGCCGCCATCCCGCGGTTCAACGGCATCAGCCAGCTCGACCTGTTCATGGCGGCGATCCTGGGCGTCTACCTCTGGCAGGGGGCCTCGCTGGAGCTGCGCCAGGCCCGGCTGCACCGGATCCTGCCGACCCTGGACCTGCGCCGGCTGGTACGGCGGGCGATCGCGGTCACCGCTGACACCCCGCTCGCCGAAGCGGTCCGCAGGGCCCGTACCACAGGGGCCAGAGCGCTGGTCGTCGTCGACCACGACGGCAACCCCCAGGGGCTGGTGCAGGAGACCAGGGTCATGGCCACGGCCCCACAGCGCCAGCCGTGGATCACCGTCGGCGTGATGAGCCGGGCGCTCGGCAAGGGCCTCGTGCTCGAGGCCGGCCTGACCGGCGAGCCGCTGCTGGAGGCGATGCGGGTCACGCCGGCGACGGAGTACCTCGTCGTCGAGCCGGATGGCCGCGTCCTCGGTGTGCTGGTCTCGGCGGACCTGCTCCGGGCGCTGCAGCCGGGCTGAGCCCGGGCCGGCCGACTCACTAGGGTCTATCGCTGTGACCGAACCGACCCCCAGTCCTGACCCGCGGGGCACGCTGCCCACCGGCGCCGCCCGCCGGCGCGGGCTGCTGGCCGCCGGCGACCAGGTGCAGCTGACCGACCCCAAGGGCAACCACCAGACGTTCACCCTCACCCCGGGCAAGGAGTTCCACACCCACCGGGGGATGTTCACCCACGACAGCCTGATCGGGGCGCCGGAGGGGACGGTCGTCACGACCACCAAGGGCGCCGACTACCTGGTGCTGCGGCCGCTGCTGAACGACTTCGTGCTCTCGATGCCGCGCGGTGCCGCGGTCGTCTACCCCAAGGACGCCGGCCAGATCGTGATGATGGCGGACATCTTCCCCGGCGCGCGGGTCGTCGAGGCAGGCGTCGGCTCTGGCGCACTGGCCTGCTCGCTGCTGCGTGCGGTGGGGGACCAGGGCCTGGTGTCCAGCTATGAGCGTCGGCAGGACTTCGCCGACATCGCGCGGGGCAACGTGGAGCGGTTCTTCGGGTCGGCGCACCCCGCCTGGCGGCTGACCGTCGGCGATCTCGCGACGACGATCAACGACACCGAGGTGGACAGGGTGGTGCTGGACATGCTGGCCCCCTGGGAGGTGCTCGACGCGGTCGCCGGTGCCCTCGTGCCGGGCGGCGTCGTCCTGGCCTACGTCGCGACGACGACCCAGCTGTCCCGTACGGTCGAGGCGCTGCGCGAGCACGGCGGCTTCACCGAGCCGTCGGCCTGGGAGTCGATGGTCCGCGGTTGGCACGTCGAGGGCCTGGCCGTGCGGCCGGAGCACCGGATGATCGGGCACACCGGCTTCCTGCTGACGGCGCGTCGGATGGCGCCGGGCGTCAGCCCTCCGGCCCGGCGGCGGCGTCCGGCCAAGGCGAACGCCGAGGCCTACGAGGAGAGCCTGCTCGAGCAGAGCGCCGTCAAGGACAAGCCGGCGCCGCTGGACCCGGCCCGGTTGCCCTGAGCCTGCCGACACGCCCGGGTCCCGTACGGGATCAGTCGGCGTCCGGTCCGCCGACCAGCACGCCGTCGGAGACCCGGGCGACGTGGATGCAGTCACCGGGGCAGTCGGTCGCGGAGGTCAGGACGTCGAGGCGCAGCCCGGAGGGTACGGACACCCGCGCGCCGGCCGCCGTGCGCAGCTCACCGTCCGCGCCCTTGACGTAGGCCAGCCCGTCGATGTCGAACTCGAAGACCTCGGGTGCGAGCTGGACGCACAACCCGTCGCCGGTGCAGAGGTCCTGGTCGACCCAGACTTCGACGGCCTCGACGACCGCCGGGTCGGGCGTGATCGCGGTCATCGGTTCTGGGCCTCCGGTCTACAGCATCGGGTGAGGTCGACGATACAAGGAGCCTGGCAACGCCGCATCGGATGAGCCGACCCGTCAATCCGGGGTTCACCTCGGCCATCGCGACGGTAGTGTGCGAGATGACCGGGCCGTTTCCGGGGAGGTGGTGGGCGCAGTGAGCAAAGACGCCAGCAATGAGGGCAACCAGGAGCTGCACGACCTGACGACTCAGGTCTCCTTCCTCGAGGAGGAGGTGAACCTCCTGCGCCGCAAGCTGGCCGACTCGCCGCGCGCGTTGCGCGCCGTCGAGGAGCGGCTCGCCGAGGCGCAGGCCAGCCTGTCCCAGGTCACCGGCCAGAACGACCGGCTCGCCTCCACGCTGCGTGACGCCCGCGACCAGATCCTCGCTCTCAAGGAGGAGGTCGACCGGCTGGCCCAGCCGCCGTCGGGCTTCGGCACCCTGCTCGAGGCCTTCGAGGACGGCACCGCTGACATCTTCACCGCCGGCCGCAAGCTGCGGGTCACGATCAGCCCGACGATCGAGGCCGAGGCGCTGCGCCGCGGCCAGGAGGTCATGCTCAACGAGGCCCTCAACATCGTCCAGGTGCTCGAGTTCGAGCGGCACGGCGACGTGGTCCTGCTCAAGGAGATCCTCGAGGGCGGTGACCGTGCGCTGGTCGTCGGTCACACCGACGAGGAGCGCATCGTCATGCTCGCCGCGCCGCTGGTCGAGGGCGAGCGCCCGCTGCGCGCCGGCGACTCGCTGCTGGTCGAGTCCCGCTCCGGCTGGGCCTATGAGCGCATCCCCAAGTCCGAGGTCGAGGAACTCGTCCTCGAGGAGGTCCCGGACGTCGACTACGCCGACATCGGCGGCCTCTCCGGCCAGATCGAGGCGATCCGCGACGCGGTCGAGCTGCCGTTCCTGCACAAGGACCTGTTCCTCGAGCACGAGCTGCGCCCGCCCAAGGGCATCCTGCTCTACGGGCCGCCCGGCTGCGGCAAGACGCTGATCGCCAAGGCCGTCGCCAACTCCCTGGCCAAGAAGGTCGCCCAGGTCACCGGCAAGCCGGAGGGGCGCTCGTACTTCCTCAACATCAAGGGCCCCGAGCTGCTGAACAAGTACGTCGGGGAGACCGAGCGGCAGATCCGGCTGATCTTCCAGCGGGCGCGCGAGAAGGCGTCCGAGGGCGTGCCCGTCATCGTCTTCTTCGACGAGATGGACTCGATCTTCCGTACGCGTGGGTCCGGCGTCAGCTCCGACGTCGAGACGACGATCGTCCCCCAGCTGCTCAGCGAGATCGACGGCGTCGAGGGGCTCGAGAACGTCATCGTGATCGGCGCGTCCAACCGCGAGGACATGATCGACCCGGCCATCCTGCGCCCGGGCCGGCTGGACGTGAAGATCAAGATCGAGCGGCCCGACGCCGAGGCGGCGCGGGACATCTTCTCCAAGTACCTCACCACCTCGCTGCCGCTGCACGAGGAGGACCTGGCCGAGCACGGCGGCAACCGGGAGGCCACCCTGCAGGCGATGATCCAGACCACCGTCGAGCGGATGTACACCGAGTCCGAGGAGAACCGCTTCCTCGAGGTCACCTACGCCAACGGTGACAAGGAGGTTCTCTACTTCAAGGACTTCAACTCCGGTGCCATGATCCAGAACATCGTCGACCGGGCCAAGAAGATGGCCATCAAGGACTTCCTCGACGTCGGCCGCAAGGGCCTGCGGATGCAGCACCTGATGGCTGCCTGCGTCGACGAGTTCAAGGAGAACGAGGACCTGCCCAACACGACCAACCCGGACGACTGGGCCCGCATCTCCGGCAAGAAGGGCGAGCGGATCGTCTACATCCGCACGCTCATCTCCGGCAAGCAGGGCACCGAGGCCGGTCGCTCCATCGACACGGTCGCCAACACCGGCCAGTACCTCTAAAACCCTCTTGCAGTACTGCACTTCGCGCGCCCCGCCGCCCGGACTGCAGTACTGCAACGGGTGCTTGGCGGGTTAGGCTGAGGGCATGACGACCAGCCGGGTCATGGGCATCGAGACCGAGTACGGGATCTCGGTGCCCGGCCAGAGCGGCCAATCCATGGCCAACCCGATGGTGGCGTCCTCCCAGATCGTCAACGCCTACGCCTCCTACGCCGCCGGCCAGAGCTCCCAGGAGCGCGGCAAGCGGGCCCGCTGGGACTTCGAGGAGGAGAACCCGCTGCGCGATGCGCGCGGGTTCGAGCTGCCGCGCGAGGCGAGCGACCACACCGATGACGACCTCGGCCTGGCCAACGTGATCCTCACCAACGGTGCCCGGCTCTACGTCGACCACGCCCACCCGGAGTACTCCTCGCCCGAGTGCACCAACCCGGTCGACATCGTGCGCTGGGACAAGGCGGGGGAACGGGTCATGCTCGAGGCGGCCCGCCGGGCTGCCAACCCGCCCAGTGGCGCCCCCGGCACCGTGATCCACCTCTACAAGAACAACACCGACAACAAGGGTGCCTCGTACGGGACCCACGAGAACTACCTGATGGCGCGGGCGACGGCGTTCTCGGACATCGTGCGGCACCTGACGCCGTTCTTCGTCTCGCGCCAGGTGATCACCGGCGCCGGGCGGGTCGGCATCGGTCAGGACGGTCGCGAGCACGGCTTCCAGATCAGCCAGCGGGCGGACTTCTTCGAGGTGGAGGTCGGTCTCGAGACCACCCTCAAGCGGCCGATCATCAACACCCGGGACGAGCCGCACGCCGACCCGGACAAGTACCGCCGGCTGCACGTGATCATCGGGGACGCCAACCTCAGCGAGGTCCAGACCTACCTCAAGGTCGGCACCACCGCCCTGGTCCTGGCGATGATCGAGGACGGGTTCCTCTCCGTCGAGCTGGCCGTCGAGCAGCCGGTCCTCTCCCTGCGCGCGGTCTCGCACGACGCCACGCTCAAGCATCTGCTCAAGCTGCGCGACGGCCGCACGATGACCGCCGTACAGCTGCAGATGGAGTATCTCGACCAGGCCCGCAAGTACGTCGAGGACCGCTTCGGCGCCGACGTCGACCCGGTCACCGACGACGTGCTGAACCGGTGGGAGTCGGTGCTGAGCCGGCTCGAGGTCGACCCCATGCTGTGCAAGCGTGAGCTGGACTGGGTCGCCAAGCTGGAGATCCTCGAGGGCTACCGCAGCCGGGACGGGCTGGCCTGGAACGACGCCCGGCTCCAGCTGGTCGACCTGCAGTACGCGGACATCCGGCCGGACAAGGGCCTCTACAACCGGCTGCTGGCCGGCGGCCGGTTCGACCGGATCGTCGACGACGCTGCCGTGGCCTGGGCCCAGACGGAGCCGCCGGAGGACACCCGCGCCTACTTCCGGGGCCGCTGCCTCGACAAGTGGCCGGACCAGGTCGCTGCCGCCTCCTGGGACTCGGTGATCTTCGACGTCGGCCGCGAGTCGCTGATGCGGGTGCCGACGCTCGAGCCGTTGCGCGGGACCAAGGCCCATGTGGGGGCGCTGCTCGACCACTGCGAGACCGCGCTCGAGCTGGTCGAGACCATCTCCGCCGGACGCTGAGCCTCCGCCGCTCTGCGCGACCGCTCATCCGGGCCAGCGCATAAGCCGATACCCGGAACGCGGCAATCGTCGTGATCGCGGACTAGGGTCGAACCCAGGACCAGAGGCGGGTTCAGGCGACAAGGCCAGAAGCAGGGACGGAGACGGCATGGCCACCAAGGACACCGGCGGGCAGAAGCGCGCCAGCAAGCACGAGGACAGCCAGGACGCCGACGCGGCAGTCGACGAGGCCGCGGCAGCCGACGAGGTGCAGGAGCGGCACGACAAGCTCACGGACGACGTCGACTCGCTGCTGGACGAGATCGACGGCGTGCTCGAGGAGAACGCCGAGGAGTTCGTCCGCGCCTACGTACAGAAGGGCGGGGAGTAGCAGCCCCACTTCGGTAGGGTCGAACGTGCCTGCGCCCGCAGGCCCCCACGTGTGCGGAGAAGGGCTGACCATGGCAGACGATTTCAGCCGACCGGGACGGCTTCCCGCCGTCTTCACCACCCCGGGCGGCTCGTCGTTCAGCGACTTCATCGCCACGGCGGCACCCCACCTGCTGCCTGGCGGCCGTACGGCGCCGGCGGGGCAGGTCACCGACGTGCCGCACGGCACGACCATCGTGGCCGCGACCTACGACGGCGGCGTGATCATGGCGGGTGACCGCCGCGCGACCATCGGCAACGTCATCGCCCAGCGCGACATCCAGAAGGTCTTCCCGACGGACGAGTACTCCTGCGTCGGGATCGCCGGGACCGCCGGCCTCGCGATCGAGATGGTGCGACTGTTCCAGGTCGAGCTCGAGCACTACGAGAAGCTCGAGGGCGCAACGCTCTCGCTGGACGGCAAGGCCAACCGGCTCTCCGCGATGATCCGCAACAACCTGGCGATGGCCATGCAGGGCCTGGCGGTGGTTCCGCTGTTCGCCGGCTACGACCTGGTCGCCGAGACCGGGCGGATCTTCTCCTACGACGTCACCGGCGGCCGCTACGAGCAGGACTCGTTCCACACCGTCGGCTCCGGGTCGGTGTTCGCCCGCGGGTCGCTCAAGAAGCTCTACCGCGAGGGCATGCCGCTCGAGGAGACCGTCCTGGTCCTCCTGCAGGCGCTCTACGACGCCGCTGACGACGACTCGGCCACCGGTGGTCCCGACCTGACCCGCTCGATCTTCCCGGTCGTGCTCGCGGTCAGCGCCGAGGGCACCCGGCGGCTCTCCGACGAGGAGATCACCGGGCTGATGCAGCGCCTGGTCGAGCAGCGCAACGAGCGCCCCGACGGTCCAGCCGCCGGCTAGACCCGCCACCCGCCAGCTTCCACCGCACGAGATCCGGAGGCATCGTCCGTGTCCACCCCGTTCTACGTCTCGCCAGAGCAGCTGATGAAGGACCGGGCCGACTACGCCCGCAAGGGCATCGCGCGTGGCCGCAGCGTCATCGTGCTCAAGTACACCGACGGCATCCTGATGGTCGCCGAGAACGGCTCGACCGCCCTGCACAAGGTCAGCGAGATCTACGACCGGATCGCCTTCGCGGCGGTGGGCAAGTACAACGAGTTCGAGAACCTGCGCGTCGCCGGCGTCCGGCTCGCCGACCTGCGCGGCTACTCCTACGACCGCCGGGACGTGACCGGGCGGGCGCTGGCCAACGCCTACGCGCAGACCCTGGGCACGATCTTCACCCAGGAGTCCAAGCCGTACGAGGTGGAGATCGTGGTCGCCGAGGTGGGGGAGACGCCCGAGTCCGACCAGATGTACCGGCTGACCTACGACGGCTCGGTGTTCGACGAGCGGACGTTCGTCGTCATGGGCGGCATGGCTGAGCCGATCAGCACGATCATGAAGGACTCCTACATCGACCACATGCCGTTGGCCGATGGGTTGCGGCTGGCGGTGCGCGCGCTCGCCGAAGCCGGGCCCGAGGGAGAGAAGCGGACGCTCACCGC
>JAWWOM010000209.1:0-6614 GCA_033851655.1 Frankiales bacterium | reverse complement strand
CCCGCTGTCACGGAGCTGCTGCTAGGGCTTGCTGGGTACGGTGATCTTGCCGCTGATGATGTCGGCCTTGATGGCCTCGAGCTGCGCCTTGATGTCGTCGACCTGGCCGCCGGTCGTCGAGTAGCCCACGCCGTCGTTCTTGAGGTCGAAGACCTGCGTGCCCTTGTCCTTCTTGCCGGCCGCGTAGTCCTTGAGGAACAGGTAGACCGCGGTGTCGACCCGCTTGAGCGCCGAGGTGAGGATGACGTTCTTGACCGAGGCGTCGGCCGTGAGGACCTGGTCGGAGTCGACGCCGATGGCGAACTTGCCCGCAGCCTTGGCCGCGAGGAAGACGCCGGCGCCGGAGCCGCCGGCCGCGGCGTAGATCACGTCCGCGCCCTTGTCGTACATGCCCTTGGCCGACACCTTGGCCTTGTCAGGAGCGTTGAACCCGCCGAAGTCCGGCGGCTCGGTGAGGTAGGCGTCCTGGATCTTGATGGCGGGCTTGGCGTGCTTGGCACCGGCGTCGAACCCGGCCTGGAACGACTGCAGCAAGGGGACGTCCACGCCGCCGATGAAGCCGACGCTTCCGGTCTTGGACTTGAGCGCCGCCACAGCGCCGACGAGGTACGAGGACTCGTTCGAGCTGAACGTCAGAGACGCGACGTTGGGCAGGTCCACGACGTCGTCGACGATGGCGAAGTTGGTCTTGGGGTAGGCCTTGGCGATCTTCTTGACCGCGGCGTCGAAGGCGAAGCCGACCGCGATGACCGGGTTGTAGTTCTGCGACGCCAGCAGCTTGAGCAGCTGCTCGCGGTCGGTGCCGCCCGCGTTGGGGGTGAGCTCCTTCTCGGTGATGCCCATGTCCTTGACGGCCTTCATCAGGCCGGCATCGGCAGCGTCGTTGAACGACTTGTCGCCCTTGCCGGCGAGGTCGAAGACCAGACCGACCTTGGCGTTGCTCTTGACCGGCGCAGAGCTGGCCGTGGCAGAGCCGGCACCCGAGGACGCCGGCGCCGCGCTCGCGCTGCCGGACGTGGCCGCCGGGGCCGGGGCCGATGTGGCCGTGCCCGAGGTCGCCGCAGCGCTGGCTGACCCGGTGGTCTGCGACGCAGCACCCGGAGTGCTGCTCGAGCTGCTCCCGCATGCCGCGACGGACATGGCGGAGACCAGTCCCACAGCGGCGAGACGTACGGCGCGATGTGTGCGCACGGAATCCCCTTCCAGATGGCCCGGACCACGGGGTCGTGGTATCCGGGGTTTGACGACCCGGCCACACTAAACCTGCAAGGCGAACGGTCGCGAGGGCTCCGGCAAAGGAAACCTATCCGTTACAGAGCCGGTGTGCAGTGGCTCGTGCGACGGGAGTGACAAATCACCGGAAATGTTCCGGCAACTTGCTCAGCCGGCCGTCCCGTACAGTCTGTCCCCGGCGTCCCCGAGTCCCGGCACGATGTAGCCCTTGTCGTTGAGCCGTTCGTCCAGCGCGGCCGTCACCACACTCACCGGTACGGCCTGGTCGCCAAGGGCCAGCCGCATCGCGGCGATGCCCTCGGGTGCGGACAACAGCGTGATGCAGGTGACCCGGGAGGCACCGCGCTGGAGCATCAGCGTGACGGTCGCACCCAGCGTCCCACCGGTGGCGAGCATCGGATCGAGCACGAACACCTCCCGGCCGCTGAGGTCGTCCGGCATCCGTGAGGCGTACATCGAGGGCTGCAGGGTGTCCTCGTCGCGCACCATGCCGAGGAAGCCGACCTCGGCGCTGGGCAGCAGCCGGGCCATGCCGTCCAGCATCCCCAGGCCGGCCCGAAGCACCGGGACCACCAACGGCACCGGTCGGCCGAGACGCACGCCCGTCGTGTCGGCGACCGGCGTCGTCACCGACACCGGCTCGACCCGTACGTCACGGGTCGCCTCGTACGCCAGCAGCGTGACCAGCTCGTCGACGAGGCGCCTGAACGTCGGCGAGTCCGTACGGACGTCGCGCAGGGCGGTCACCTTGTGGGCGACGAGCGGGTGGTCGACGACGAGGAGGCGCATGGGTTCAGTATGGCCATCGGCTGGCCGGTATTCGGGCCTGGCCGGGGGTGACCGGCCGGGGGAGTGTTCACACGACCGACACACGCCCGGAAATGCCGGGACACATGCGGACGGTGAGATGAACTCGACCCACTCAGGTGGGGCGTACCTAGGGTTCCGCTCCGGTCGCAAGACGGGGGGTCTGGACCGAGAGGTACAGGCGAGTCAGCCGGATGGTCCGGCCGATCCGCTCCACGGCGGGACAAAAACCCGGGAGACAGTCGTCGTCGGCTGCTCCCTGGTCGGCACCCGTACGTCGGAGGTGACGGATGTCTCGCTGTTTCTCAGGCCCTGGCGGTTGTGCCGGGCCGGCACCAGTACACCGCAGTGGCGTGTCATGACGCAGCCCGCCGGCACGGAGGTCACCGAAACTCCAGCAGCCGCAGGGGTTCTGGCCTCCGATGCGGTTGCCGAGATCCGTGACCTGCACGTCGGCTTCACCCGCAACGGCCGTCACATCGAGGCGGTACGGGGGATCAGCCTCGACATCGCTGCCGGCGAGATCCTGGGCCTGGTCGGTGAGTCAGGGTCGGGCAAGAGTGTGCTGAGCCTGGCTTTGCTGGGCCTGCTGCCCGATGCGTCCAAGCCCCGGACCAGCGGCCTGGTCAGCGTCGCCGGCACCGACATGCTCACCAGCAGTGCGGGGGTACGCCGCGAGGTCCGCAAGCTGCACATGGGTGCGGTCTTCCAGGACCCGATGACCTCGCTCAACCCGACGATGCGGATCGGGCGCCAGGTGGCAGAGGCCGCCGGCTCCGGAGCCGAGGCGCTGCGGCTGCTGCGCGCGGTGGGCATCCCCGAGGCCGAGCGTCGGATGGCGAGCTTTCCGCACGAGCTCTCCGGAGGGCTGCGACAGCGGGTGATGATCGCGATGGCGGTCGCCGGAGACCCGGCCCTGCTCGTGGCGGACGAGCCGACCACCGCGCTCGACGTGACCGTCCAGGCCCAGGTGCTCAACCTGCTGCGCGGCCTGCGGGACGAGGTCGGCTGCAGCGTCCTGCTGATCACCCACGATCTCGGCGTCGCGGCCCAGGTCGCCGACCGGGTGGCCGTCATGTACGCGGGCCGGCTGGCCGAGGTCGGCCCGACGGCGACCATCCTTCGCGAGCCCTCGCACCCGTACACCGTGGGGCTCATCCGGTCGCGGCTCTCACTCACGACCGACCGGTCCCGGCCGGTGCTCGCCCTCGTCGGCGGGGCTCCCGACCCGTCGAGCCCGCTGCCGGGATGTGCCTACGCGCCAAGGTGTCCGCTGGTGATGGACGCCTGCCACACGATCGCTCCGGAGCCCCGCCCGGTCCTCGAGACCGGCGAGGAGGTGCCGGTCGAGGCCGATGCTGCGAGCGTGGCGACACACGCCCGCGCCTGCCTCGGCGAGGTCGACCGGGTGCTGGACCTGGCGGCTGCGCCCGACGCCGGGCCGGCCGTGACCCTCACTCTCGCGCCGCCGGCACCGGTGGTCGACACGACCAACGAGCTGGCCGCGCACATCGGCGACGTGGACAAGACGTTCCGGGTCAAGGCCGGCCGCGGCCGCAAGGTCAAGCTCTCAGCGCTGCGCCGGATCAGCCTCGACATCGGTGAGGGCGAGTCGGTCGCGATCGTGGGCGAGAGCGGCTCCGGCAAGTCCACGTTGCTGCGTGTGCTCGCCGGCCTCGAGAACCACGAGGCAGGCGACGTGACGATCGCTGCTGGTGGCCGTCCGCAGATGGTCTTCCAGGACGCCGGGGCCTCGCTGACTCCCTGGCTCACCGTCGGCGACCTGCTCGACGAGCGGTTGCGCACCGAGGGGCTGCCCAAGGCGGAGCGCCGGCGGCGGATGCTGGCCGCTCTGGCCAAGGTGGGCCTGCCGGAGACGGTCGCCGGGGCCCGCGCCGGGGAGCTGTCCGGCGGACAACGGCAGCGGGTCGCCCTGGCCCGCGCGACCGTCGTCCCACCAAGGGTTCTGCTGTGCGACGAGCCGACCAGCGCCCTCGATGTCTCCCTTGCGGCGACGGTCCTCAACCTCATCCAGCAGCTGCGCCGTGAGCTCGGCATGGCGGTCGTCTTCGTCACCCACGACCTGTCGGTCGCGCGGGTGATCGCGGACCGGATCGCCGTGATGTACCTCGGCCGGATCGTCGAGGTGGGAGAGGCCGAAGCTCTGATCCGGGCGCCGAAACACCCGTACACCAAGGCTTTGCTGGCCGCGGTCCCCGACTTCGGCGTCGATCCGCCGGCGCTCAAGGGGGAGCCGGCGAGCCCGCTGTCACCGCCGACCGGCTGCGCGTTCCACCCGCGCTGCCCGCTCGCCGTGGACGACTGCGCCCAGCCGACCCTGGACGTCAAGCTCGAGCGGCTGTCCGTGGCAGCCGACGTCCTGTCCGACTGCGACATCCGTCGGGTCGCCTGCATCCGCGCCGGGGAGCTCTGAGATGGCCGTCGCCGAGGCCTACACACCGACACTGCCCACCCGGACCGGCAAGGCCAAGGCGGTACGGGTCCGCAGCCGGCTGGACGTGGCGACCGCCGGTCTGATCGTGCTGGTGACAGTGATCGCCCTGGCCGCGCCGATTCTGGCGCCGCACAACCCGCTCAGCCCGATCGGCCAACCCGAGCTCAAGCCCGGCCAGGGCGGCTTCCTGCTCGGCTCCGACACCGTCGGCAGGGACATCCTCAGCCGCATCCTGTACGGCCTGCGCTCCAGCTGGCTGGCGGCACTGGCGGTGGTCGCGATCGGTCTGCTGATCGGCGGGCTCATCGGCCTGATCGCCGGTGCCTCAGGCGGTTGGGTCGACAACCTGCTGATGCGGATCACCGACGGGTTCCTCGCGCTCCCGGCGCCGATCGTCGCGATCGCTGTCGTTGCGGGTCTCGGCCCTGGGCTGATCCACACCCTGATCGCGGTCTCGGTCGTCTGGTGGCCGTTCTACGCCCGCATCGTCCGCGGTGAGATCCGGACGCTGGCCGCACGGCCACATGTCGAGGCCGCGAGGCTGGCCGGCTCCGGCCGGGTCAGGGTCGCGGTGCGCCATCTGCTGCCGGGAGCGATCCCGTCCGCGGCGGTCACCGCCAGCCTGGACATCGGCAACCTGGTGCTGACGCTGGCCGGGCTCTCCTTCCTCGGTCTCGGGGCCTCGGCGCCGGCACCGGAGCTCGGTGCCGACACGGCCCGCAACCTGAGCTATCTGCTGCAGGACTGGTGGATCCCCGTGATGCCAGGCATTGCCGTAGCCCTGCTCGCGCTCGCGGCCAACGTGGCCGGCGACGGAGTGCGCAACCTGATGGCCCATCGATGATGGCCAACCGCTGAGAGGAGCCACCCGATGTTGCAGCTGATCATCAAGCGTCTCGGCGCTGTCGTCGTCATCCTGCTCGTCCTCACGGCGGTCCTCTTCGGACTCCAGAAGGCGTCGCCGGCAGATCCGATCCACACCATGCTCGGACCCGGCGCCTCCCAGACCGCGATCGCGGCCGAGCGGCACGTGCTGCACCTCGACCAGCCGGTGACCCAGCAGTACTTCCACTATGTCGGCGGGTTGTTCAAGGGCGACCTCGGGACGTCGTACCGGACGAGGCGTGCCGTGAGCACCGACATCGGCACCTTCCTTCCGGCGACGCTGGAGCTGACCCTGTTCGCGCTGCTGCTCGCGGTGCTGCTCGCGGTGCTGCTGGCCGTGGCGACGACGCTGAAGTGGCCTGGGGCAGGGCTTTTCAAGGCTGTGCTGCTCATCGGGGCATCGGCGCCTGCGTTCCTGCTCGCCCTCGGCGGCATCATCATCTTCTACCAGCATCTGAGCTGGCTGCCGGCGACCGGGCGAAGCGACTTCCAGAGCAGCGCGCCGACCGGACCGACCGGGCTGTTGACCATCGACTCGCTGGTCCACGGCAGGGTGGACATCTTCTTCAGCGCCCTGCAGCACCTCATCCTGCCGGGGCTGGCGATCGCCCTCGGTCCCGCCGTCTCCATCGGCCGGGTGCTGCGCTCGAGCCTGGTCACCACGCTGCGCACCGACTACACCCGCACGGCAAGGGCCAAGGGCCTCACGGAGGTCCAGGTGATGCGCCGGCACGTGCTGCGCAACTCCCTCGGCCCCGCCCTGTCGATGACCGGACTGCAGGTCGGCCTGATGTTCGCCGGAGTGCTGGTGATCGAGGAGATCTTCGCGTGGCCGGGCCTGGGCCAGTACACCGCGCAGTCGATCCCGGTCGACGACTTCCCGGCCATCGCCGGGGTGACGCTGCTGCTGGGCACCGGCTACGTCCTGATCAACACCATCGTCGACCTGCTGCAGGCTGCCGCCGACCCGAGGATCAACGCATGAAAGGCAAGGTCTGATGGCCCCGGGCGACAGCTCAGGTGACCACGCTCCAGCAGCCCGGGTCGCAGGGCCGATGTACGTCAACCGGACCGACCGCGAGCTCGGCGTGCACGGTATCCAGACGTTCATGAAGCTGCCGGTCTGTCTCACACCCGAGGACCTGGTGGCCGGGGAGATGGACGTCGCGGTCTGCGGGGTGCCGTGGGACGGCACGGTCACGGCCCGATCGGGCACGCACCTCGGCCCGATGGC
>JAWWOM010000190.1:0-6103 GCA_033851655.1 Frankiales bacterium | reverse complement strand
CCGGCCGGACGCGGCCCCTGCGCTCGACGCGGCCGCTCAGCAGGAGGCCCGGCGCCGGCAGGCCCGGCTGACCAAGCCGGCCGGGGCACTCGGCCGGCTCGAGGAGCTGTCCGTCTGGCTCGCCGGTGTTCGCGGCAGCTGCCCTCCACCGCTTGCGGCCCGGCCGCGAGTGGTGATCTTCGCCGGTGACCACGGGGTGGCCGCGGCCGGCGTCTCCGCCTATCCGCCTGAGGTCACCGCCCAGATGGTGGCCAACTTTCTGGCCGGAGGCGCTGCCGTCAACGTCCTGGCCGCCCAGGTCGGAGCGACGGTCCGGGTGGTGGACCTGGCGGTGGCCACGGACGTGCCCACCGCGCCGGCCGAAACCATGCGGCACAAGGTCCGCGCGGGCTCCGGCCGCATCGACCGCGAGGACGCACTGACCGTCCCGGAGACCGCAACCGCCATCGCCGCCGGACGGACCATCGCCGACGAGGAGATCGACGGCGGAGCGGACCTGCTCATCGCCGGGGACATGGGGATCGGCAACACCACGGCCGCGACCGTGCTGGTCGCGTTGCTCACCGGCGCCGAGGCGCACACGCTGGTCGGTCGCGGGACCGGGATCGACGACGCCGGCTGGATCCGCAAGACCCGGGCCGTACGGGACGCCGTCCGGCGCGGACGCCAGCACGTCGAGCACCCGGCGCGCCTCGTCGGTGTCGTGGGCGGGGCGGACCTCGCGGCGATGGCGGGCTTCCTCTCCCGCGCCGCCGAACGCCGTACCCCGGTAGTCCTGGATGGCGTGGTCTCGGGCGCGGCCGCCCTGGTCGCCGACCGGCTCACCCCGGGTGCGCGGGCCTGGTGGGTCGCGGGCCACCTGTCGACAGAGCCGGCCCACGGCGCGGCTCTGACCGAGCTCGGGCTGGTCCCGCTCCTCGACCTCGGGCTGCGTCTCGGCGAGGGCACCGGAGCCCTGCTCGCCCTGCCGCTGCTGCAGTCCGCGGCGGCCACCCTCGCCGGCATGGCGACCTTCGACGAGGCCGGGGTCAGTGACCAGCAGCCCTTCGACTGAGCCGCGGAGGGGCGACGGGCTGCGGCTGGCGCTGACCACGTTCACCGTGCTGCCGGTCGGCGGCGGCAGCACCGACCGCCGTACCGCCGGATCGGCGATGCTGTGGGCTCCGGTCGTCGGTGCCGCCCTGGGCGGCGTCCTCGCCGTCGCCTGCCGGCTGCTGCGGCACAGCTTCCCCTCCGGTGTCCTGCTGGCGGCGGTGCTCGCGGTCCTGCTCTCGGCGCTGCTGACCCGCGGGCTGCACCTCGACGGGCTGGCCGACACCGTCGACGGGCTGGGCTGCTACGGCGGCCCCGAGCGGGCACTCGCGGTGATGCGGGCGCCGGACGTCGGCCCGTTCGGCGTGGCTGCCATCGTCCTCGTGCTCCTGGTCGAGGTCGCGGCGCTCGGTGAGTCGCTGTCCGTCGGCAGGGCGACCACTGCCCTGCTGGTCGCCTTCACGACCGGCCGGCTCGCGGTCCCGTGGGCCTGCACGCCGCGCACCCCAGCGGCCAGACCCGACGGGCTCGGGGCGCTCGTGGCTGGGACCACCTCGGCCCGCACCGTCGCCGCGCTGACCCTCGGGACTGCCTGCCTGGCCGGCATCCTGGCCATCGCGACCGGCCACCATCAGGGTGAGGACGCAACCCGGGCGGTCGCCGCCGTGGTCGTCCCGCTGGCTCTCGCCCACGGGTTGCGGGCACATGCCGTACACCGGTTCGGCGGCGTGACCGGTGACGTCCTCGGCGCCCTGGTCGAGCTGACCACGGCAAGCTCGCTGCTGGTCATGGCCGTCGGGGCCGGCTGAGGGCTGCTCTCAGCAATTGCGCCGATGTGGTCCAGACGGGCCTCCCTGGTGACGAAGACAGGTGCGGGGTCGGCCCGGACAGACGGCCGGCACGGACCACGGGGGACCCATGCGACCCACGCCAGGCGCGACGCTCAGCCACCGAGCCCACCGGTGAGCGACCTCTGGCAGCAGGGCTCGCCGCCACCGCCACCCCCGCCGCCCTCGTCGCCACCGCCGCCGCCGCCGGCTGCCGTGCTGCCGACGAACCCCTTCCACGGCCACCGCGCCGCCAGGTCCGGTCCCTCGCGGGCGAAGATCGCCGCCCTGGCGGGTGTCGGCGTGGTCGCGGCCGCCGGCGCGTGGTTCTCGTTCGGCCATTCGTCCACGCACGCCACGGGTGCCGCCCCGGCGATGCCGATTCCCACCAAGCCGGCGGTCGCCGTCAGCGCCGCCCCGGCAGCGCCGGTGCTCCCGCCGCTCGCCAAGGCGCCGACCCAGGGCCTCGACCTGGGCGGGTCTCCAAAGCTGTCCGTCGTCGTTCCGAAGATCGCGCTGTTCGTCGAGGAGTCCCGGGGTTACCGGTTCAAGAACAAGGTGCCGGTGACGCCGCTGGCGGACAAGGCCTTCGTCGCCGCCCTCCGCAAGGCCGACGGCTCCGGCCGGGCCGACCCCAACGCTGCCGCCAGCCCCAAGGCGCTGCACCTGCTGCCGGTGGGCCTGAACACCGGCTCCGGGCGGGTGCCGGACTCGGCCTACGCCGGCATCGTCGGCTTCTACGACTTCCGTACCAAGTCGCTCTACGTCCGCGGCACCACGCTGAACCCGCTCACCCAGTCGATCGTGGCGCACGAGCTGACCCATGCGCTGGACGACCAGTACTTCAACCTCGCGCACGTACAGAAGCTCGGCCGGAACAGCGACCAGGCGGAGGCCATCCTCTCGCTCATCGAGGGTGACGCCCGTTCGGTCGAGAACAACTTCTCCCAGGCGCTCGTACCGGGCCGCCAGGCGCAGGAGGACGCCGAACGTGCCGCCTACCTCGCGCACGCAGCGCAGGGGGCCGGCGTCAGCGACGTCCCTGACCCGTTCGTGCTCGAGCTGGACGCGCTGTTCCCGTACGAGCTCGGCTCGACGTTCGTCGGTGCCCTGCACGACCAGGGTGGGTCCGCGACCGTCGACGCCGCGTTCGCCAAGCCGCCGACCTCGACGTTGCAGATCCTGGACCCCGACGGGCACTTCGTGCAGCGGATCGACGCCGTCACGGTGACAGCGCCGACCTATCCGAAGTCCCCTGGCACCAAGGTGATCGACCGGGACAGCCTGGGTTCGCTCGGGCTGGCGTCGGTCCTCGCCGAGGGACATCCGATCGACTGGAACAGCGAGGAGGTGGTCAGCGGCTGGGCCGGTGACAGCTATGTCACGACCCGCGCCGGTGCCACCACCTGCGTCCGGGACAACATCAAGGCCACCAGTGCCAAGACGGCTGTCGCCCTGGACAAGGCGCTGACGGCGTGGGCCGGCCACCACGCCGGCGCGTCCGTCAAGGCGACGTCGAAGACCGGTCTGCTGCTCGTCAGCTGCGTCGGCTAGAACCGTTGGCGGACAAGGACTCTCAGCGGGTCGAGGTCTTCACGAACGGCGGCTTGACCACGCGGACGACCGACGTCCGGCCGCGTACGTCGACCAGCAGCTCGTCGTCCTCCTTGACCGAGCGGTCGAGCAGCGCCAGTCCGATGCCGACCCGGCGGGTGGGTGAGAACGTGCCGCTGGTGACCTCGCCGACCCGGTCGCCGTCCGCGGTGAGCACCGGCATGTGCGGCCTCGGGATGCCCCGGTCGATCGACTCGATGCCCCACAGCAGCCGGACCGCGCCTTCGGCCCGCTCGCGGATCAACGCGTCCCTGCCCCAGAAGGCCGGCTTGGACCAGCCCACCGCCCAGCCGACCCGCGCCTGGACCGGGGTGATGTCCGGGGACAGGTCGTTGCCGTGCAGCGGATAGCCCATCTCGGTACGCAGCGTGTCGCGCGCACCCAGCCCGGCCGGCAGCACGCCGAGGTCCGCGCCGGCCTCGAGCAGCGCCTCCCAGAGCGGGGTCGCGTCCTCCCACTGGGGCAGCAGCTCGAAACCGACCTCGCCGGTGTAGCCGCTGCGGCAGACGATGACCTGACGGCCCTGCCACTGCGCCGTCACAAAGCTCATGTAGTCGTGCGCGACCGGCAGGCCGAGCCTGGTCAGCAGCCCGGCAGCATGCGGACCCTGGACGGCGATGACAGCGAGCGAGCGGTGCAGGTTGACCACCTCGACGCCCTCGGGCGCCGTGGCCCCCAGCAGCCGCAGCACCTCGGAGGTGTTGGAGGCGTTGGGGATGAGGAAGACCTCGTCCTCGCCGCGCAGGTAGGCGATCAGGTCGTCCACGACACCGCCGTCCTGCTGGCAGCACAGGGTGTACTGGGCCTGCCCCGGCACCAGCTTGCCGAGGTCGTTGGTGAGGCAGGAGTTGACGTAGGCCGCGGCGCCAGGGCCCCGTACGACTCCCTTGCCGAGGTGGCTGACGTCGAAGATGCCGACCTGCTCGCGGACGGCGGCGTGCTCCTTGAGGACACCGCCGCCGGGGTACTCGATCGGCATCTCCCAGCCGCCGAAGTCCGCCATCTTGGCCCCGTGCGCGACGTGCCAGTCGTAGAGCGGCGAGTGCTGGAGCGGGGTGGCGTCGGTCTGCTGCATAGCGGCGAGGCTACCGGCGGGTTGGCCGTACGCGCAGACCGGGCGCCCGCTCGGCGGCTAGGCTCAGGTCAAGTCAGCCAGCAACCGCCGCACTGCCAGAGGCCCTGCGCCACGCGGGCGCGTCGATCGGAGTTCCGTGTGACCTCGCTCACCCTGTCCAACCGCGCCGTCGAGTCCCTCAAGGTCGACGCCGTCCTGATCGGTGTCGCCAAGGGCCCGACCGGTCCCGTACTGGTCGCCGGGGACGCGATCGACAAGGCCATGGGCGGCCGGCTTGCTGCCACCCTCGCCGGCCTCGGCGCGACCGGCGCCGAAGGCGAGGTCACCCGGGTCGCCACCCTCGGCCGGCTCGGCGCGCCGGTCCTGGTCGCCGTCGGACTCGGTACGGCCGGCCGCCGCGGCGTCGCCTACCCGGCGGAGACGCTGCGCCGGGCGACCGGTGCTGCGGTCCGAGCCCTCGCCGGCACCGGCAAGGTCGCGACCACGCTGCCCTCCGCCGGCGGTGCCGGTGGGCTGCGCGCGGTCGCCGAGGGCGGCCTGCTGGGCGGTTATCTCTTCGACCGCTACCGGTTCGCCAGCCGAGAGGCACACAAGGCCCCGGTCGGTGCGCTGACCCTGGTCGTCGACGACACCGGGGCGGCCGCCAAGGCGGTGCTCCGGCGCGCCGAGATCGTCGCCGCCGGGGTCCTCGCTGTCCGCGACCTGGTCAACGCCTCACCCTCCGACCTCTATCCGCAGTCCTTCGCGGCGCTGGCAGCCGAGGCAGCGACCGCCGCCGGCGTCGAGGTCTCCGTGCTCGACGAAAAGGCGCTGCGCAAGGGCGGCTACGGCGGGATCACCGGGGTCGGCCAGGGGTCGAGCCACCCGCCCCGGCTGGTCCGGGTCAGCCACACCCACCCCAAGGCCACCCGTACGGTCGCCCTGGTCGGCAAGGGCATCACGTTCGACTCCGGAGGCCTGTCGATCAAGCCGGCCGGCGCGATGGAGTGGATGAAGTCCGACATGGGCGGCGCGGCCGCGGTGCTGGCGACGGTCAACGTCGCTGCCCGGCTGGGGCTGCAGGTCAACGTCGTCGGCTACGCCCCGATGTGCGAGAACATGCCCTCCGGCTCGGCGATCCGGCCCTCCGACGTCCTGACGATGTACGGCGGCCGCACCGTCGAGGTGCTCAACACCGACGCCGAAGGGCGGCTGGTGCTCGCCGACGCCATCGTCCGCGCCGGCGAGGACTCCCCCGACTACCTGATCGACGTCGCGACCCTGACCGGCGCCCAGCTGGTGGCCCTGGGCGCGCACACGTCGGCCGTCATGGGCAACGACGACCTGTTCCGCGGCCGGGTCGTCGACGCCGCCGGCCGGGCCGGCGAGCAGATGTGGCCGATGCCGCTGCCGCCGGAGCTGCGCCGGTCGCTGGACTCCGACGTGGCCGACATCGCCAACATGGGTGACCGGTACGGCGGCATGCTCGTCGCCGGGCTGTTCCTGCAGGACTTCGTCCCCGAGGGGCTGGCCTGGGCCCACCTCGACATCGCCGGGCCGGCGTTCAACCAGGGCA
>JAWWOM010000163.1:0-7580 GCA_033851655.1 Frankiales bacterium | reverse complement strand
CCCGCAACCTGCCGCGGTCAGAGCGGCTGCGACTGCTACGGCCAGCCACGCCGGGCGGCGGGAGCCGCTGGTCGAGGTCACGCTCCACCCTCGCACGCCAGGGCCGTAAACGAAGGCGCACCCGCCGGCCACGCTCGACACGTCGCCGTCCCCCACCGGGCTGATGACCCCTCCCCGGCGCTCTGCGTTGCCCGCTCCCCGCGGGCAACGCAGAGTCTGCGCGGACCGGAACACCGAGCGGTGTTCAGGTTGAACTCGCTCTGCGCTGCCCGCTCGGGGCGGGCAACGCAGAGCCGCTGGGAAGGAGAGACGAGATGTCCGCTGTCGAGCAGCGCCCACGGTGGAAGCCGGCGGCAGGCCGCGAGCTAGCGCCTGGCCGCGTCGTAAGGCTCGCCGCCCGGCCCATCGGCTGAGTCGACCTCGAGCCCACCGACGATCCGGTCGGTCCACGAGTCGACGTGCCAGCCCCCGACGAGGTCGCCCTCGACCACGATCACGCCCGTGTTGCCCAGCGGGTTGTCCAGCACGTACTGCGCATCGACGTTGTCCGCGCGGCCCGCGACCCACATCCGGATCGCCGCGCCGTGGGACACCAGTACGGCGGTCCCGGAGGTCGCCGCCGCCGCCTCGGCCACCACGGCGTCATAGCGGGCGAACGCCTCCCTGCCGCTCTCGCCGCCGGGCATGCGGAGATCGAGATCGCCTGCGGGCCAGGCGAAGGCGGTCGCGAGGTACAGCTGAATGGAGGCGTCGTCGTTGCGCATCTCCAGGTCGCCCGCGGACAGCTCGCGCAGCCCGTCGCGGACGTTGACCGGCAGGCCGCGTACGCGCCCGAGCGGCTCGGCCGTCATCAGCGCCCTGGTCATGCTGGAGGCGTAGATCACGTCCACCTCCTCGCCGGCCAGCGTGGCGGGCAGCGCCTCTGCCTGCGCGACGCCCAGCTCGGTCAGTGGCGGCCCGGGAACCGTCGTGTCGATCAACCGGTCGATGTTGCTCGGGCTCTGCCCGTGACGCACCAGGATCAGCCGCATGCGGCGCGTACCTCTCTGTCCTGCCCGGCGGGGTCGAGCGCCGCGGCAGTCGATTGTCTCAGCAGCCCTTGGCAGCTGGGCGAGTGGGTCAGAGACGTTTCCGGTTCAGTCCCCGTGGGCACAGAAAATGCCTGCACCACAGCCTGTGCGTGCCGTTACCCAATCGTGACTGGCGTCGCGCCACCCCGTGACAACCGTCCCGGACCGGGCGTCGTTTGTGCAGGCAGAGGCGGGTGCCCTCATCCCGCCACGCCCGACCGCGCGGCCACCAGGCACGCGGGACCATTCGTTGTGGAGGCGTCATGTCGGACTCCGGTCCTGCTCTACCGCTCGTTCCTGGTACGCCGGTCACCCGGCGCGCCGTGCTCACCGGACTGGCCGGCACGGCCGGAGCCGCTGCGCTGGCCGGATGCGGCGGCTCGAGCAAGAGCTCCGGCGCCACGCCGACGACCGGCGCCGCCGCCACGACCGGTGCTGGCGCTCCGGCCAGCTCCGCCGGTGCCGCGACGTCCGGCGCCGCTGCTGCCGGCGGCTCGATCACGTTCGGCTCCAACTACTCCGATGCCGCACCCAAGGCGGCGTTCGCCTCGCTGGCCGGGCTCGCGACGGCGGCGAGTGGCGTGAAGATCACGATCAACACCACCGACCACAACACGTTCCAGCAGAACATCTCCGCCTACCTCAACGGCACCCCGGACGACCTGTTCACCTGGTTCGCCGGCTATCGCATGCAGTACTTCGCCGCCCAGGGGCTCGCCGCGCCGATCGACGACGTCTGGGCCAAGATCGGCGGCACCTTCAACGATGCTGCCAAGTCCCTGTCGAAGGGCCTCGACGGCAAGTACTACTTCGTGCCGCTCTACAACTACCCCTGGGTCGTCTTCTACAACAAGAGCGTCTTCGCCGCCAAGGGCTACACGGTGCCGACGACCTGGGCGGACTTCCTCACGCTCGCCAAGAAGATGAAGACCGACGGGATCATCCCGATCGCCTTCGCCGACAAGGACGGCTGGCCGGCCCTGGGCACGTTCGACATCATCAACCTGCGGGTCAACGGCTACGACTACCACATCAAGCTGATGAAGCACCAGGTGCCCTGGACCGACCCCGGCGTCAAGGCGGTCTTCGACAAGTGGGCGGAGATGCTGCCCTACTGCCAGACCGGCGCGACCGGGCGGATCTGGGAGGACGCGGCCAAGGCGCTCGAGACCAAGCAGGCGGGCATGATGTTCCAGGGCTCCAACCAGGTCGCGGCCAACTACTCTGCGGCCAACCTGCCCGACCTCGACTTCTTCCCGTTCCCGGCCATCGACCCCAAGTGGGGCCAGGACTACATGGACGCACCCACCGACGGTTTCATGCTGAGCAAGAAGGCCAAGAACCCGGACGCCGCCAAGAAGGTGCTCGAGTACATCGGCACCGGTGCTGCCGAGGCGGCGTTCCTCAAGACCGACAAGTGGGACGTCGGACTTGCGACCGGCGCCGAGCCGTCCACGTACAACGCCATCCAGACCAAGGCGGTCAAGGCGATCGCGGACTGCAAGGCGGTCTCCCAGTTCATGGACCGCGACAGTGACCCGGCGATGGCCAACGCGATGATCGCGCTGATCCAGACCTGGCTGGGCAGCCCGACCGCCGCCGCTACCGCCACCCTGCAGAAGAGCGCTGAGGCCCAGGCGAAGACCATCTTCACCAGCTGATGGCCGCGGCTTCCGACGTCCACACGTCGCCGGCGACGACTCGAACCCGTCGCCGGCGACGTGTGCGTACCCTGACCGGGCGGGACAAGCTCGTCGCCTGCCTGATGCTGGGCATTCCGATCCTGATCGACCTGGCCTTCATCTGGGGGCCGGCCCTGACGTCGGTCGGTCTGTCGTTCTTCAGCTGGAACGGTGTCGGGGGCCTGCACCTCAAGAGCACGATCCCGAACACACCGGCGATCCTGAACAACGGGGACTTCTTCGGTGTGCAGAACTACCACAACGCCTTTCACGTCGACCCGGCGTTCTGGCCCGCTGTACGGCACAACGTCATCTGGCTGCTGGTCTTCTTCTTCATCGCGACACCGTTGGGCATGTTGTTCGCGGTCATCCTGGACCGCAACATCCGGGGCTCGCGGCTCTATCAGAGCCTGCTCTTCCTGCCGGTCATGCTGTCCCTCGCCCTGATCGGCATCATCTGGGAGTTCATCTACTCCCAGAACTACGGCCTCATCAACACGGTCATCGGCCGCAACAGCAACGCCAACGCGATCGACTGGCTCGGCAACCCGCACCTCAACCTGTGGGCGGTCATGGTCGAGGCCTGCTGGCGGCAGGCCGGCTACGTGATGGTGCTCTACCTGGCCGGGCTCAAGGCCGTCGACCCGACTCTGCGGGAGGCGGCGCTGGTGGACGGAGCGACCGCGTGGCAGACGTTCTGGCGGGTCGTCTTCCCGGTGATGAAGCCCATCAACATCGTCGTGCTGGTCGTCACGGTCATCGAGTCGCTGCGGGCGTTCGACCTGGTCTACATCACCAACAAGGGCATCAACGGTCTCGAGCTGCTGTCGGTGCTGGTGACCTCGAACATCGTCGGCGAGACACAACGGATCGGCTTCGGCTCGGCCATCGGCGTCGTCCTGCTCGTCATCTCTCTGGTGCCGATCACGATCTTCCTCTTCCAGACCTTCCGCAGGGAGGAGGCTTCATGACGGTCGCAGTCCCTCGTACCTCATGGCGCAAGCCTTCCCGTAAGGGATCCGTCGCGGCGCAGGTCTTCATGATCGTGATGACCGTGCTGTGGGTGGTCCCCATCCTCTTCGCGTTGTACGTCGCGATCAGGCCCTACGCGGAGACCCAGCAGTACGGCTATGTCGCGCTGCCGCACAGCCTGACGTTCAAGAACTTCAGCGATGCCTGGACCCAGTCGGACATGGCCAGGTTCTTCTGGAACTCCGTCAAGATCACAGTGCCCGCGGTCGTCATCACGCTGTTCCTGGCCTCGATGGTGGCGTTCATCGTCTCGAGGATCTCGTTCAAGCTCAACGTGCCGCTGCTCATCCTGTTCACGGCCGGCAACCTGCTGCCCCAGCAGGTGCTCATCACGCCGCTCTACCGGCTGTTCCTGCTCGTCCACGTGCCGCACTTCCTCAGCAACAGCGGCCTTCTGTACAACTCCACCTTCGGCCTGATCGTCGTCAACGTGTCCTTCCAGATCGGGTTCTGCATCTTCGTGCTGTCCAACTACATGAAGAGCATCCCGGCCGAGATGTACGAGGCGGCAGTGGTCGACGGCGCCTCGCTGTGGACCCGCTACTGGCGACTCACGCTGCCACTGTGCCGACCGGCGCTGGCCGCGCTGGCCACGTTGCTGACGACGTGGATCTACAACGACTTCTTCTGGGCCATCACCTTGATCTCCGAGGGCAACAAGCGGCCGATCACCTCGGCGCTGGCCAACCTGCAGGGACAGTTCGTGTCCAACCAGAACTTGATCGCCGCGGCAGCGCTGATGGCCGCGGTGCCTACGCTGGTCGTCTACGTCCTGCTGCAGAAGCAGTTCATCGCGGGCCTGTCCCTCGGCTCGTCCAAGGGTTGACCGCCCTATTGTGTGTGCATGCGCCCCACCCTGTACGGCGTCGACGCGGGGGGTTCGCGGACGATCATCACGGTCGTCCGCCCCGGCGCGGCACCCCTGCGCTGGGAGCGCGGCTCGTTCGCGATCGCGACGGCCGGGGCGGACGAGGCCGCGCGTTGCCTCAGCGACCTGCTGCGCGAGATCGCCGCCACCGTCGGTGACGGGGAGCCCGCGGTCGGCTGTGTCGCCTCGTCGGCGATGCCGCTCGGGGAGGAGGCGCCGCCGCCCCAGCTGCTGATCGACGCCCTGCTCGCCGATGCCCCGCCCGGCTGGGTGGTGCTGGCCAACGACGTTGCCCCGTTGCTCTGGTCGCCCCACCTGCACGGGCCCGGCCTCGCCGTCAGCAGCGGCACCGGCAGCAGCGTCATCGGCCGCGGCGCCGGCGGGCGGCTGCTCAAGGTCGGCGGCCACGAGTACGTCATCTCGGACGAGGGCAGCGCCTACAGCCTCGCCCGCGAGGGGCTGCGCTGCGCGGCCAAGGCCGCCGACGGCATCGGTGAGGCGACCTCGCTCCGGCATGCTGCCGAGGCGTTCTTCGAGCGGCCGATGTCCGCGGTCGGCCGGTGGCTGGCAGAGTTGCCTCGGGCTCGTCGTACGGTGGCCTCCTTCGCCCCTCACGTCACTGCAGCCGCAGAGGCCGGCGACCTGGTGGCCCAGCGGATCGTGGCCACCGAGGCCGACCGGCTGGTCGACGCGGCGCAGTTCGCGGCCGGCCAGCTGGCCCTGCCGCCGATGTCGCCGATCGGTCTGGCCGGGGGGGTCTTCTGGGGCAGCGCGCTGTTCCGCGACCGGGTGCAGAACACGCTGCACCGGCGAGGCCTCACCGACGCCACCCGCCGCAACGTCGAGCTGCTCGAGGGTCAGCAGTCCTCACTCGCCTTCGCCAACATCATCGCCGAGCTGGTGGCCGACGACGAGAAGCCCGACCCGCCGACCGGCCTGCTGCTCAGGGTCCGCTGATCGGTCAGCCCATCTCTGCCAGCCAGGGCGGGTCGGCCCCGGGCCGGCTGCAGGTGATGGCCGCCGCCTGAAGGCCGTAGCGCATGGCGGCCCTCAGCGTGGCCTCGGCCATCGTGTCCAGCCGTCCGCCGAGCGCGCCGGCTTTGTGCAGCGAGGCGAGCAGTCCGGCGGTGAAGGTGTCACCGGCCGCGACGGTGTCGACCACCACGGTCGGCGGTGCCGGCAGCCGTACCGTGCCCTCGCCGGTCACCGCCAGGGCTCCGCCGGCGCCGAGGGTCACGATGACCACGGCGGGTCCCAGTGACTGCCAGCGCTTGGCCGCGACCTCAGGATCCTGGTCGGGGAACAACAGCGAGACGTCGTCACTGCTCGCCTTGATGATGTCGGCAAGGCCACACCACCGGTCAACGGCCGCGCGCACATCGGACAGGTCGCCGTCGACAGAAGGCCGGACGTTGGGGTCGACGCAGATCGTGCTCACGGACCGGGAACGGGCCAGAAACCCTTCCAGTACGGGACCTCCGGGCGCAAGTGCCAGAGCCAGCGACCCGGCGTGAATGGCCTGCACCGCCGCGGGCAGGGTCAGCGGCAGGTCTGCCTCGGTCCACTGCCAGTCGGCCGTGCCGTCGATGTCGAACCGGTAGGACGCCGCTCCGGACTCGTCGAGGGAGACGATCGCCAGGCTGCTCGGCTCCGAGGCGGCAACTGCGAGCGAGAGGTCCACGCCGTTGCCGACGAGGTGGCTGGTCAGCCGATGACCGAACGAGTCGCCGGAAAGCCTTGCCAGCAAGGCGGTCCTGACCTCCAGCCGGGCCAGGGCGACAGCCGCGTTCGCGGGGCTGCCACCGGGGATGGCGGTCCACCGCTCGCCGGTCGCGTCATCGGGGACCAGATCGATCAGCGCCTCGCCGCACACGACGATCACGTCGTCTCCATCAGCGCTCGGGCCAGTGTGGTGTCGGTGATCAGGCTCTTGGCATGACCGCCGAGGATCACCGAGCGCACGGCGGCAACCTTGTGCGGGCCGCCGGCGACGGCGATGACGTCCTCGATGGCACGCAGCTGTTCACCGGTGATCGAGATGCACCTTTCGGAGAACTCCGGCGCGACCGTGTTCCCTTGTACATCAAGGAGTGTGGCGCACACCTCGGCGGCGACCCCTTGCTTCAGCAGCGCCTGCCGCTCGGCCTCCGGCAGGGAGTCGTAGAGCTGCGACGAGGCCGGGTTCCACGATCCGACGGCAACCACTGCCTTGGTCACCCTGGCGAACTGACGATAGGTCTCGGCGACCTCCGGCTGCTTGCGCAGGGTCGCGGCCGTCGCAGCGTCGGGCAGCACCTGCGGGGTGTACATCGGGTAGGCCGGACCACCGTTTCGGCCGGAGATCTGCCGGACCAGCTCGACGCTGTTCTCGTCGCGGTTGACGCCCAGCAGCGCGCCGGTGAGCTGGACGATCGGGCACCTGGCCAGGGCGTCCATGGTCTGCGCCATGATCGTCAGGGTCCGGCCGTAACCGATGCCGACCACGTCCGCCTCGGTGACGATCTCGGACAGCAACGCCGTTGCGGTGTGCGCGAGGCTGCTGCGCAGCTCGACCTCGTTGTGCCCGTCCGTGGCCACGACGATGACATGGCGCAGGTCGAACGCCTTGCGCACCTGCTCGGACAGGGCGTCGTCGATGCCGGCCGGGGCGCGGATCTCGATCCGTACGAGACCGGCTTCCTTGGCCTGGTCGAGGATCCGCGCGACCTTGAACCGGCTGATCCCGAACTCCTCGGCGATCTCGCTCTTGGACCGCCCGTCGAGGTAGTACGAGCGCGCCACGGCGGCCGCCCTGACCAGCTCGGTCGGTCGACGCATGCGGGGCGCTTCCAGCGATGACACGGGGCCTCCTGGGTGCTCAGGTCAGTACAGGCATGTCACAGAACGGCAACGACGCGGCTGAGGGCTTGACGAGCATCCCTGTTTCGG
>JAWWOM010000448.1:0-4406 GCA_033851655.1 Frankiales bacterium | reverse complement strand
TCGGCTACTCCATCGGCAGCGCCCTGAGTGCGACGATTCTCACCGCCCACACCGCCAAGGGTGCGATCTTCCCTGCCAACTCCGGCTACACGGTCGCGGCCGTCATCTCGATGGTCCTGCTGCTCGGCACCGCGGCGCTCAGCTTTGTCCTGCCGCGCCGGGCACCCGCTGACGAGACGCTCGACGCCGAACAGGAGCTGCTCGCCGAGGACGACGCGGACGCCGCGATCTCCGGCACGCTGACCCTCGAGTACGAGCCCGCGGACAGGCGGAACTGACGTCGGGGTGCCCTCGTCGGCTCAGTCCAGATCCGGGACACGCATCCGCCACGCGTCCGTCACGAGGTCCGTCAGCCGCTCGACATCCACTGCCGCCAGCCGCAGCATGACCAGCGGCCAACCGTCGTACTCGGGCGTGGTGAAGAAGACCTCCGGCTCGCCCAGCAGGAGCGCCTGCTTCTCCGCCTCGTCACCGACGAACAGCACAGCGATGTCGGTCCGGATGCGACGCTTCTTTCCTGGTCTGCGCTCGGGATAGGACCAGACAAATCCCTTGCCGGCCACGCGGAAGTCGAATCCGTCGCTGTCAATCTCCGCCACGTGAGCCAGGGCGAGCGCCAGCTCTCGGACGTCGTCCGCGTCAGCCATCGAGTTCGCTCCCGGATCGCGCCGCACCCATGGCCAGAGGCTAGTGGGCGCGAACGACACTCCTGCAGCGTCAGCGGCTGACCGGCGCGACCTGCGCGGACGTCGCCGCGACCAGGTCCGCGGGAGCGAGCTCGAGATCCGTGCCGCGACGGCCCGCGGACACGTACACCGTCGGGTGTCCCATCGCGGATTCGTCGACGACAGTGGTCAGCCGCTTGCGCTGGCCGATCGGCGAGATGCCACCCACCACATAGCCACTGCTCCGCTCAGCCAGCGCCGGTTCGGCGATCGCCGCCTTCTTGGCGCCGAGCGTCGACGCGAGCGCCTTCAGGTCGAGCTGCCCCGAGACCGGCACCACGGCGACGACGAGCTGTCCGTCCACGTCGGCGACCAGCGTCTTGAAGACCCGCTCCGGCTGTACGCCCAACGCGGCGGCGGCGTCCAGCCCGTACGAATTGCTGTGCGGGTCGTGGTCGAACGCGTGAACCGTGAACGGCACACCGGCCTTGGTCAACGCAACCGTGGCAGGTGTGCCCACTGCCGCCTTCTTCACCACGTCGAGAGGCTAGCGTGCCCTGCTTCGGCGAACGAGCAGCCGGTCAGTCGTGGAGCATCCGGGCTGCGATGTGCACGGCCACGCGCTTGCCGAGGGCGTGATTGCTGACCCCGGGAGCGTGACCGCGGGAAATGGTTCCTGCTGCGGTCAGGACCATGGCGTCCTGCCCGTTCGGTTGCGTGCTGACGGTGTGGATCCGGACGTCGGCGACGAGCATCGCCTCGAGATTCGCCGCGCTGAGTCGTCCGGACATGCGCCAGCCGTCGGGCGCGGCCAGGAACAGCTCGCTGCCGAACTCGTACGGCTGGTCGAGGCTGTCCAGCCCGACCGCCTCCCGCCACCGGGCGACGCGCCGGGTTCCGTGCCGGATCCCGGCGATGCCGAGCCGCAACTGGATCGCACTGGTTCCGGCCCGCTCGGTCAGGTGGACCTCACCGTGGCGGATCGGCGCCAGCAGGAAGCTCCTGCGGTGCAGGTCGCGAAGGCGCAGCTCGAGGACGGACCGGGCCGGATCGATCTGCCAGGTCCCGCATCTCGGCGGTGTCGGCAGCGCGTACCCGGCGCACTTCAGCGGGGTCAGCGGCGTCACGGCAGTCATTGCCCGGCCTCGGCGGAAGCCTCGTCCCCGGCCACCGGCGACGTGGCGCCCCAGGAGGTGATCAAGGCAGCAGCTCCGGTACGCGCCGCGACGCGACGCGCCGTCCGGTCGTGCCCGGCGGTAGGTCGCCTCACCCCCGACGTGCGCGTCGTGGTGAACAGAGCCGAAGCCGCGACCAGGATGATCATCGCCTCGACGGTGAGTGCGGCCAGGCCGAGTGCGCACCGCCAGTTGCCGACATCGCCTGAGTCACCGGGGATGCCGGTCGTCCGCGACAGCGTGTAGGCGAGCATCGCGGACCCCGCAAGTGCAGCCGCCGCGAGCCACACCTTGGCCCCTGACCGGGTGAGCAGCACGCCGGCGACGAGAACCGCCGAAACGATCAGCCCGAGGTACTCGATGCCGATCAGCAGGCTCGACGTGATCGTGTCCGGGAGGTCCTCGACGTGGATGAGTGCGAGCGCACCGAGCGCAACTGCGCCGACAGCGCGCTCGACCGTGTCGGCTGGGGTGGTGCGGTCAGTCCTTGACGCTTGCATCGTGGTGGCTCCAGTTTCTTTGGTGGGTAGGGACTTCAGGAGGCAAGGGCGTCTTGCGCAGAGAGCTCGTGGCGCAACGCGCGCAACGCGTAGTGCAGGCGGGAACGGGCGGTGCCCGGCGGGATGCCGAGGCGCTGCGCAGCCAAGTCGAGGCTTGCCCCGTAGAGCCAGGACTCCAGCAGCACCAGGAGCTGTCCGGGCGGAAGCCGCCTCAGCGCGGGGAGCAGTACCTGCTGGTCCAGGACGCGATCCAGCCCGCCGTCGACGCCGATCGCTGCGAACTCGTCACCGTCTGCGGTGACCGGCCGGCAGCGGTCGCTGCGGGCGGCGTCAGTGAGCAGGTGTCGTGCGACGCGGATCAACCAGGGCCGCACCGGGCGGTCGTCGCTCTGCAGCTTGGCCAGGTGCCGCCAGGCCCGGATGAAGGTTTCCTGGACGATGTCATCGGCCCTGGCATCGGTGGTGAACCGCAGCGCGTAGGCGCGGATGGCCGGGGCATGGCCGGCATAGAGCTGTCGAAGGGCTTCGTCGTCCTCGTGGGACGCACGGCGGTCGTAGGATGCGGTTGCGGGCGAAGTCAGCATGACTACTAACACGCATAGTAGGTCGCCGGCGTTCAACTGAAAACCAACGTTCGAGCCTTCGTACGCGGACTGCGCCGCCGTCCGTACAGCACGAAAAGGCGGGTGCAAGGCCGAGGCCCTGCACCCGCCGCCGGCTAGGGTTTCAGCCGATGTTCGGGTGAGCCAGCTGCAGCTGGCGCAACGTGAACCCGGCCACCCTGGCGCCGAGCCAGTGCCCGGCCAGATGGTCCAGCATCGTGTGCTGCCCCGCGAAGATGCGGCTCAGACCGGCTTCGGTCGCAGCACCCTGCACCGTCGTGAAAGACCGCGTGACGCCGGGCAGGTTGGCCGAGGTCACCCGCACGGCCTGGTGTCGACCGAAGAAGGCCGTGAGCACCGTTGCGGCCGCTTCGCTGATGGCGCTATGTGCACCGACGAACGACGGATCAGGTGCGGTCACTGCCAACGGGCTCCAGGTCGGCGCCGCGGCGTCGAACGCGATGCCGGCGTTGTAGCCGCTGTTGCCTTCCCGTACTGCGGTCACCGGACGCCACACGTCGTACGTGTACTTCGCGTCGTACAACGCAATCGTCGCGTCCGCAACGGCGAGGTCAAGGTTGGCGAAGACAGTGGCGGCTCGCTGGAGACTGGCCCGCTGGTCGGTCAGGAGCGTCTGGGTGATCTGGTTCCAGGTGTTCCAGATCGGTGCGGAGCCCCAGAACTTCGCAGCCACAGTCTCACCCGGGGTGCGACTGGTGCTGGTGTCCTGCCCCAACGCCATGACCTGGTTGAGGACCTTGGCATAGGCCGGGCCGGCCACCGGCGCCGGCGCGGCCGGGCGAAACTGGTCGCCGCTCGAGAGCAGGAAAGGGGTGACGGATCCCCAGCTGGTGAAGGCCGGCGGAGGGAAGTTCGGCGGCGTCGGGCGGTAGTCGCCGGGCTGAGTGCCGGCGGTGAACGGTGTCGGGGTCGCCCCGGAACCGTCGAATGCCCTCAGGTCAACCAGCAGTCGAGCGACCGTCGCACCGACCTGCAGCCCGGTGCGCTTCCCTTTGCTGCGAGGGATTTTCTTAAGCTCGACGGCAAGCAGCTGGTCGATGCTGGTTCTCGCTGAGGGGTAGAGCGACGCCAGCACGTCGTGTGCTGCCTGGTCCGCAGCCGCGTCCGGTCGCGCGCCACGGCTTGCCGGTACGGAGAACAGGTACGGCTGGCCGTGATGGGTGGTGGAGACCACCGCGTCGTACTCCGCCGCTTGCAGGATGGCGAAGCTGCGGGTGGGCTGGATCGTCGACGGCTGCAGGCCCGGGGTTCCCTGCAGCGTGATCAGCTCCTGGTTCCACGCCACGACGGACTTTCCCGAACCGGGAGCTGCGGCAGATGCCGTCAGCGCATGGGATTTCGGCGGCGCGGCTGCCGACGCGGTCCCGGCGGTCGCGGGGAGCAGTACCGCGGCCGCGATCCCGGCGACCGCACTTCTCTTGATGCGCGTGGGCGGGTTGATAC
>JAWWOM010000143.1:0-13479 GCA_033851655.1 Frankiales bacterium | reverse complement strand
AACGGCTACTCGGGCCTGGTCAAGGCCGAGGAGCCGCTGAGACTCGACCCGACGGTGGTCGCCGAGATCCACAACCGGGGCGGCACCATCCTCGGCACCTCCCGCGGCGACCAGGACCCCGAGGAGATGATCGCCACGCTGGTACGGCTCGGCATCAACCTTCTCTTCGTCGTCGGTGGCGACGGGAGCCTGCGGGGGGCGCAGAAGATCGCTGACGCCGCAGCTGCCCGCGAGGTGCCGCTGTCCGTCATCGGAGTCCCCAAGACGATCGACAACGACATCCCGTACATCGACCACAGCTTCGGCTTCCAGACCGCGTTCGCCCGCGCCACCGAGTCCATCCGCGCTGCTCACACCGAGGCCTCCTCGACTCCCCACGGGGTCGGCCTGGTCAAGCTGATGGGACGGCACTCGGGTTTCATCGCCTGCTATGCCGCACTGGCCAACCACGATGTCAACTTCGTGCTGGTGCCCGAGGTTCCGTTCGCGCTCGACGGCGACGACGGGTTCCTCCAACACCTCCGCCGGCGGGTCGACCGGCACGGGCACGCCGTGGTCGTCGTCGCCGAGGGCGCCGGTCAGGACCTGCTCGCCAGCGACGGTGCCCGCGACGCGTCGGGGAACGCCAAGCTCGCCGACATCGGCCAGCTGCTGCGCGACCGGATCATCGGCAGCTTCGACTCCGTAGGCGCTGAGCTCAACCTGCGCTACGTCGACCCCGGATATGCGATCCGCAGCGTGCCCGCCAACGCCTACGACGCGGTGTTCTGCCTGCGTCTCGCCCAAGCCGCGGTCCACGCCGCCATGGCCGGCCGCACGGCGATGGTGGTCGGCCGCTGGCACGGACGCTTCGTGCACCTGCCGATCTCGCTGGCCACCGGCAGCCGCAACCAGGTCGATCCCAACGGCGACCTCTGGATGTCCGTACTCGAGGCAACAGGTCAGCCACCGCGGTTCGGCTAGACAGCATCGAGTCGAACACATTCGTGTGACGTCACGCGCGCCGTCCCCGCCGGAATGATGTTGGTTCGTCACTGACCGCCCGGGGAGGTCGCTGTGTCCGTTCCCACGCCTGAGCCCACACCGCCCGCAGCGATGACGTCGGCCGCCGTGCCGGGAATCGAACAGCCGGCACCTCCGCTGCCGACGCCGACGAGGCCGGATCTGACCCTGCCCCGCCGCGCGGCCGCCGGCCCCCGTCCCGCGACGCTCTCCACGCAGGAGCTGCGGTTCGCGATGGCCTTCACCGGCGGCGTCAGCCTGGCGATCTGGATGGGCGGCATCGCCCGCGAGGTCGACCTGCTGATCCAGGCGAGCGACCGGCGGCAGACGGGCGCCGAACCCGAGCACCCCGCCGATACGCCGGACGAGGACCCGGTACGGCGGTTCTACCGGCGGATCCTCGACCTGGTCGACGTCCAGGTCGCCGTCGACGTGCTGTCGGGCACGAGCGCCGGCGGCATCAACGCCGCCCTGCTCGGTATGGCCAGCGCCCAACGCGTCGACCTGTCCTCGCTGCGGGACACCTGGCTCGACGTCGGCTCACTCAGCCAGCTGCTCCGCGATCCCCGCGAGGCGAATCCCCCGTCCTTGCTCAAGGGCGACGGTCAGCTGCTGTCGGCCCTGAGCACCGCCATCGCGGCGATCCGAGGAGACGCTCCGGCCACGACCGATCCCCGTACGACCGACGTGTTCATCACCACGACCTATCTGTCACCCGAGAACAGCCGGTTCGCCGACGACTGGGGCACCCAGATCGTCGACTCGGACCACCACGGGCAGTTCCACTTCGACGAGAATGCCTTGATACAAAAGGAATCCGTGCCGGCCCTGGCGCTCGCCTCCCGCAGCAGCGCTTCCTTCCCGTGCGCCTTCGAGCCGTCCTACGTCCCGGTCGACGAAGCCGGCCTGGCAGGCACGCACCCCGACATGGCCGACTTCTCCAACGCCACCCGGTCGCACTGGGCCGCAGACGGCGGCCTGCTCGTCAACCGGCCAATCGCCCCACTACTGCAGTCGATCTTCGACCGTGGTGCGGACCGCGATGTACGACGCGCCCTTCTGTACGTCGTACCCACGGCTGCCTCGCCCCGGCTGCCGGAGCCGGACGCGCAGCACCGACCGCTGGGGTTGGCCGAGGCCCTGGTACGGGACCTCGAGGCCACCCTGAACCAGTCCATCGCCGCTGACCTTGCCGCGATCCGCGAGCACAACGACCGGACCCGATCGGCGTCGGACACCCGGCTGCGGCTGGCCGGTCTCGGCCGCCAGCTGCCCGACGGGGTCCGGCTCGCCGACCAGGACGCCTGGGACGACTACCGGCAACGCCAGGGCGACTGGCTGATCGCCCCGCTGGTCGCCGAGCTGTCGCGGCAGTGCTCGGTCCCTGGTCGGTGGCCGGCGGAGTGGCAGCCCGCGGCCGCAGCCTCGCGCGACTCCACTCTGCGTGCGCTGTGCAAGGCGGAGGCCACCGCCGGCTGGCCGGCCCTGCTTCCCGCTGATGACACGGCTGCCGAGGGCGCTGCAGCGCTGGGCCGCTCCGCGTACGACAACGCCAAGGCGACGATCCTGCGGGTGATGCGGCTCGGCTTCACGTTGGCCTCGACCACGGAGGACCGGGCCGCACTGTGCCTGTCCGGCAGCAGGATCCACACCGGCTTCACCGAGCGCCGGGCGACCGACCTGCGCCAGCTGGTCTCCCGCAGCCTGGCCGCCTCCTCCGCCCGGCACAGGTCGCTGCACGACGCGGTCGCCGACCTTGCCTGCTCCTACGGAAAGCAGCAGGGCGAGGCTTCGGCGCTGAAGTCGGCGTGGGCGGGTCTCGCGTCGGTCGGAGCCGAGATGGCGCCCCTGCTCACCCGTCTCGCCGCCGACGGACTGGCCGGCGCCGCCGCAGCCACCGGCTCCGTACCATCCTCGACCGGCCGGCGACGCTGGCAGGCAGCCGTCGAGCTGAAGACCTACCTCGACTTCCTCTGCCGGGGCGACCTGGTCCGCCAGCTGCTCGATCTGCACGTCGTGGTCCGCTCGGTGCTGCCCGTGCTCGTCGAGGTCGAGCAACCGGTGCAGCTGATCCAGGTGAGCAGCGACACCCGGACCCTGCTCGCGGACAAGCGGAGCACAGCCGCGAGCAAGCTCACCGGCCTGCAGTTCCACCACTTCGGCGCCTTCTACAAGACGTCGTGGCGCGCCAACGACTGGATGTGGGGCCGGCTGGACGGTTGCGGCTGGCTGGTCCACATCCTGCTCGACCCGCGCCGGATCCTCACGGTGCTCGAGGACGAGGGCGTGGGCATCGGAGCCAGGGCGCAGGCCTTCGAACGCGGCCTGCTCTCGGCGCTGGACCTGCCCTCAGGCGCCGCCCTCACGCCAGAGCTGCGCGAGTCGTTGGCGTTCCTCGACGACGAGGACAAGGCCGTGCCGAAGAGCCTGCCGGCGGTGTCGATGTGGGCCGCCGAGGTGCTGCAGCGGCACATCGCCGGGGAGGAGCTGCGCTGTGTCGCGGCACACATGCGCAGCGGCACGGAGGGCGAGCCGTCGGCGCCGGGACGCGCGTGGCTGGCCGACTTCGACGAGAAGAACAAGCTGCCGGACGAGACCGCCCGGCGAAACGCTGTCGCCAACCTGCTCCGCTGCTGCCCCGTGCCGGCGGAGACCCTGGACTCGCAACGTCGAACGCCGCTGTTCCTCCGTACGGTGACCAGAAGCATCGCGGTTGCCACCGCCGCTGGGACCGCCATGAAGGACACCCCGGCGTCGTTGCGGCCGACCTTCGCCACGGCCCGCTCGATCACCCACACCGCCTACCTGGCAACGGATCGAACCGGTGGCAAGCGGCGGACCATGACGTTCGCCGGCGCCGGGCTGCTGACCTGCGGAGTGCTCGCGATGCTGAGCCACACGGTCTGGCTCGGGTTGCCAGGACTGGTCATGTTCGGCGCAGGAGCCCTCCTGCTGGCCCTGTGCGTCGGGCGGACCATGGTCTCGGTGCTTCAGGTCGTCGTGGCCCTCGGCGTCGTCCTGGTCGCGGCCGCGCCCTGGCTGCCGTTCCTCAGCGACCACCTCTACACGTGGTTGGATCGCAGCCTGGTTCCCTGGCTGCACAGGGAGCGTTGGGCCTGGCCGGTCATCGTGCTGCTCGTCCTCATCCCGCCCGCCACCACCATCTTTGGCTGGCTGAGAGGCCGGGCGGCAGGCTCGGGACACCCGATCCCCGGCGGCGCAAGGGACGTCACCGCCGGCGAACAGCTGCAGGTCGCCTATCCGGACGAACCGGCGCTACCGGCTCAGGACAAGGCAATTGCGTCCCGCTCGGTGGTGGCGACATAGACCGTGTTGGCGGACTCCCCACCGGTGATCGGGTTGGCGAACGGCACGACGCGGGCCTCCGTCGTCGCGAACGCCTCCTCCAGCAGGGCGAGGAACTCCGGGTCGGGCGGATCGTCGGACCACAGGCCGAACACCCCTCCCGGCAGCAGCCTGCCGACGATGCGGCGCAGCCCGTCACGGCTGTAGAAGGCCGCGTGGCTCGGGTGCAGCAGGTGCCGCGGGGTGTGGTCGATGTCGACGAGAATCGCGTGCACCCGGCCGGGCACTCCGTCGCCGAAGCCGTCATCCGCTCCGGCCAGAGCGAAGAAGTCGCCGTGCAACAGCCGGCAGCGGGGATCCCCGGTCAGCTCCTCGGCCAGGGGCAGCAGCGCCCGCTGGTGCCAGTCGATGACCTCGCCCAGTGCCTCCACCACGGCGAGTGTCCGTACCCGGGGATCGGCCAGGACCGCGCGCGCCGTGTAGCCGAGGCCGAGACCGCCGACCACCACGTCCCAACCGTCGCCCTCGAGCCGGGCCAGACCGAGGTCGGCGAGGGCGACCTCCGCCACGGTGAACAGGCTCGACATCAGGAACTCGTCGCCGAGCTTGACCTCGTAGATGTCCGTGCCCAGCGACGGCTCCAACCGCCGGCGCAGGCTGATCTCACCCATCGGCGTGGATTGCCAGTCGAGCTCTTCGAAACGCAGATTCACCAGGCTGACCCTACTCACGTGCCCGGGTGATTCTTGTTCGTGCACTGTTTACCCGTACGTCCGGTTGCGCCTATGGTGTCGCCATCGTCGAGATTGATAGACAGGTGGACATGCGATCAATACTGAGGCGTAGAGCGTCCATGCGGCTGACCGGCGCCACGGCTGCCGCCACTCTGCTGGTGTCCGGAGTGGTCGCCACCACGGCCAGCACGGCGAGCGCGGCCAGCAAGCCCAAACCGAGTCTCACCATCAGCAGCACGGGACTCAAGCCGGGCCAGGTCAAGCATGTGTGGCTGATCATCCTGGAGAACAAGTCCTACGACGCGACATTCACCGGACTCAACCAGAACAGCTATCTGTGGAAGGCGCTGCCCGCACAGGGTGTCCTGCTGAAGAACTACTACGGCACGGGCCACTTCAGCCAGGACAACTACATCTCGATGGTCTCCGGCCAAGGGCCCAACGCCGACCTGCAGTCCGACTGCAGCGTCAAGAACAGCGACTTCAGCAGCAACGCTGCCATCGTCAAGCACGGCACCAACCGCGGCCAGGCCGTGTCCCTCGCCGGGGCCAACGCAGCCAACGGCTTGAACGGCTGCACCTATCCGACGGACGTCCCGACCCTGTTCAACCAGCTCGACGCCGCCGGCAAGAGCTGGAAGGGCTATGCGCAGGACCTCGGCAACCAGGCCGGCCGAGAAGACGCGGCGTGCGGAGGGCCGGGCACCGCTGCGAACAACCCGACCACGAACCCGACGGTGATGACCGCGACGCCCGCCACCCCGTTCCCGCCGGGGGTGACCAGCTTCACCGGCGCCCAGGCCAATGACCAGTACGTCGCCAAGCACTTCCCGTTCCCCTGGTTCCACAGCCTCACCGGTACGGTCAAAGCCGACGGCACGACCACGAAGGGCCTCACCAAGCCCGTCCACGGCACGGACTGCGACACCGGTCACATCGCCAACCTGGACAACGCGCAGCACGGGCTGTTCCACGACCTGCAGAAGGCGTCGACCACGCCGGCCTTCAGCTGGATCACGCCGAACAACTGCAGCGACGCCCACGACGCGGTCTGCAAGGGCAACAACCTGTCCGGCGCGTTCAGCCCGAACGGCAAGCCGGTCTACCAGAAGCCGTCGCCTGACCCCGAGGCGTTCGCGCCCAAGAACTACACCGGCGGGCTGTACGCCTCCGACCTGTTCCTCAAGTACTACGTGACGATGATCGAGAAGTCCCCCGCGTTCAAGGCCGGCGGCCTGATCGACATCACGTTCGACGAGGGCTTCCCGGCGTTCACCTACACCGGCAACAGCTTCAACAATGCGAACGCGTACGGGCCGACGAAGAAGGACTCGCCAACCGCCAAGAGCGCTGTCAAGAACGACGCCGCCGGTGAGACGTTGTTCGGCAAGACGGTGCACACGGAGCCGACCGGCCCGAACACGCCGCTGAAGACCGATGCGGCCGGCCACCAGCTCTACCCGGGTCCTGGCTTCAACGCCTGGATCGACCGGCCGCCGGCCTGCGCGGCGACGACGCCGACCCTGGTGCCGGCCAACTGCGTACCCGGCATCGTGCTCGGCGGGTCGGGCGTAACCCCGGCTGCACGCAACGACCACGCCGCTGCCGGGGCGTCGTCCAGCTATGTCCTCGACGGCTCCGTCGTCGCGACGGACGCCGGCCGGATGGTCACCGACACCGTCGACGCGACCGGCCCCGGGGGGACCAGCCCGATCCCGCCGAACAGCTTCGTCGGAACGGTCAGCGACACCGGTCCACAGCCGGCCGTGACGCCGACCGGCGCGATCATCGACGGCTCGTTCCAGCTGGTGGACCAGGCCGGCAACCCGGTGACACCGACCGGTGCCGTCAGCGCCATCACCCTGAGCGCCGAGGGCGCTCCCGGCTTCCTCACCGCCGGGCAGACGGCTGACCCGCTCTACGACGCGACCGACCCGACGCCGGGTGGCGGACAGACCGGCAGCGTGCTGATCAGCCCGTTGATCAAGCCGGGTACGACCAGCAGCGTCTACTACAACCACTACAGCTGGCTGCGCACGATGGAGGACATCTTCCAGGTCGGCAAGGGACACAACCACGCCAGCCTCGCCGGTGGCGCGGTCACCGTCTCCGGTGGCATCGACAAGCTGGGCCACCTCGGCTTCGCGGCCCAGCCGGGCCTGGCCCCGTTCGGCAAGGACGTGTTCAACAACGCCGCAACCAAGAAGCGTTGACCCCGAGGGAGGCAGGATCCGGCCTGCCTGCGCGGGCAGTCGCCCTGTCGCTGGCAACCGCGGTGACGCTGGCCGGCTGCGGAGGCGGCTCGGGATCGGCCGCCGGCGAGTCGACCTACGGTGCGCTGCCGAGCTTCCTGCCCTCCGACGCCGTCCAAGCCGACGCCGAGCTGGCGGGCAGTGCCGGCAAGCCGGCCGTCACCAGCCAGGGTGACAGCGTCAAGGCACAGCTGGGTACGGGTTCGGTGAGCATCGTCGTCGCCGGCCCGCAGGTGCCGGGGCAAGGGCTGCCGAACCCCCCGGCAGGGACGACGTGCACCTGGACCGTGTCCTTCACGGGCGCCACGACGACGGTGCCCATCGCGGCGTCGGACTTCACGGCGATCGACCATCTCGGCAAGCTCTACCGACCGCGGCTGGTGCCCGGAAAGCCGGTGCCGCCCGGCACCCTCGCGCCGGGCAGGACGGCAACGTTCGAGCTCCGTGCCTACATGGCCACCGGTGAGGGGATCATGCGCTGGTCGCCGGGCGGCATGACGGTCGCCTCGTGGGACTTCGTGGTCGAGAACGACTAGCTGGTTGCACAGCATTCTTGTATACACGTACAGTGGACGGGTAGCCGGCCCGACCGTGAACCCCCCCGTCGCGGCCGGGCCGGCTCCCGCCCTGTCAGCCGCCGGCACGCCACACGCGTGAGACCAGGGCCACGCCCGGGCGATAGGCCAGGTGCACCGGGGACGGCGCCTCCAGCAGCACGATGTCGGCTCTTGCTCCCACGCCCAGGTGCCCGATGTCGTCCCGCCGCAGGGCCTGCGCCCCACCGGCGGTTGCGGCCCAGACCGCCTCGTCCGGAGTCATCCCCATCTCGCGGACGGCCAGGGCGATGCAGAAGGCCATGTTGGTCGTGAAGCTGGACCCGGGATTGCAGTCCGTTGCCAGCGCGACGGTCACACCGGCGTCGAGCAACCGGCGGGCGTCCGGCCACGGCGACCGGGTCGAGAACTCCGCGCCAGGCAGCAAGGTCGCCACGGTACGGGACCCTGCCAGGGCCTCGACATCGGCGTCCGTGAGATGCGTCACGTGGTCGGCGGAGGCGGCATCGAGCTCCACCGCGAGCAGGACCCCCGGCCCGGCCTCGAGCTGGTTGGCATGCAACCGTGGCAGCAACCCGCGTTGGACACCGGCCTGCAGGACGACGCGTGCCTGGTCGGCGTCGAACGCGCCCCGGTCACAGAAGACGTCGACCCACTTCGCCGTCCCGGCAACAGCTTCGAGCATCGGGCCGGCGACCAGGGACACGTAGTCGTCCGGCCGCCCGGCGTATTCCGCCGGGACGACATGTGCACCGAGGAAGGTCACCTCCTCGGTGAACTCACGGGCCAGCAGCAAGGACCGCCGCTCATCGGGCACGGTCAGGCCGTAACCGGACTTGCACTCGATCGTGGTCGTGCCCGATCGCAGCGCCTCGCCGACCAGCCGCTGCAGGTTGCTGCGGAGCACCGCGTCCGAGGCGGCGCGGGTGGAGTCGACCGTCGTCCGGATGCCGCCGGCGGCGTAGGGCCGGCCGGACATCCGCGCCTCGAACTCCGCCGTGCGGTCGCCGGCGAAGACCAGGTGCGCGTGGCTGTCCACGAAACCCGGGATGACCGCACGTCCGCCGGCATCGAAACGCTCCGCAGAGAAGCCCTGTGGCACGGCATTGCTGGCACCGGCCCAGGCAACCAGGCCACCCTGGACGACCAGGGCGGCGTCCCTGATCATCCCGAGCCGGCCTGCGCCGAGGGCGGGGTCGTTGGTGACCAACGATCCGATGTTGTCGATCAAGAGCCCGTTCATGTGACGTCCACGATCGACCTGGCCAGGGCGGCGGGGACATCGTCGACGAGCAGGTGCCTCCCGTCGGCCACGATCCGGCGGCCGGCCACCACGACGTCCCGTACATCGCCTGCGGTCGCGGCGAACACCACCGACTCCAGCAGCGGGGCGACCCCCGCCATCCGAACGCTGTCCGTGGCGACCGTCACGAAGTCGGCGAGGGCGCCGGTGACCAGCCGGCCCGCCGACGGCCAGCCCAGAGACGCGTGCCCCCAGGCCGTTGCGGCACCGAGCAGGTCAGCCGCCCGCCAGTGACCACGCCGCTCCGTACGCAGCCGTTCGCCGAGCTCGACCGCCCGCGCCTCCTCGAACAGGTCGATGACGGCGTGACTGTCACTGCCCAGGGTGACCGGCGAGCCGGCCGTGGCCAGCGCACGCGCCGGGCCGATGCCGTCCGCGAGGTCGCGCTCGGTGGTCGGGCACATGCAGAGGGAGGTACGGGACCCGCCGAGCACGGCGATGTCGGACCCGGTCAGGTGCGTCGCGTGCACGGCGCTGGTCTGCGGGCCCAGCGCCCCGTGCTCCTGCAGCAGCTCGGTCGGCGTGCGACCGTAGGCAGCGAGGCAGGCCTCGTTCTCCGCCCGTTGCTCGGACAGGTGGACGTGCAGGGGCCGGTTCGCCGCCCAGGCCACGATCGGGGCCAGCTGGTCGGCCGGCACCGCCCGGACCGAGTGGATGGCGGCGCCGACCCTGGCCATCGACGGGTCGGGAGCGAACGAGGAGACCCGGGTCGCCCAGGCTTCGGCGGTGCCGTCGGAGAACCTGAGCTGCGGGCCCTCGACCGGCCGGCCCAGCCCACCGGCGAGATAGCAGGTGTCCAGCAGGGTGATCCGGATGCCGGCTTCAGCGGCAGCGGCCACCAGCGCCTCGGACATCACATTGCCTGCGGCGTAAGGCTTTCCGTCGACGTCGTGGTGCAGGTAGTGGAACTCCCCCACGCAGGTGACCCCGGCCAGCGCCATCTCGGCATAGCACGCCCTGGCCAGCGCAAAGTACGACTCCGGCGTCAGCGCGGCCGCCACCGCGTACATCTGCTCCCGCCAGGTCCAGAACGTGCCACCTCCCCGCTGGGTGCGGCCGCGGAGGGCTCGGTGGAAGGCGTGCGAGTGCGCGTTGGCCAGGCCGGGGACCGTGACGCCGGCCAGCCGGACGGCGCCGTCAGGAGCCGGGCCGCGGCTGACGTCGGCGATGACCCCGTCCTCGACCCGGATGAGGACCCCGGCGGTGACGGCATTGCCGCCCAGCCAGGCGTTCTCGGCCCAGTACGAGGTCAACGGGCACAGCCGTCCCCGGCCAGGTCCGACAGCACCAGGGCCAGTGCGGTGACCCCCGCCACGCAGTCCTGCGCCGTGGCCGCCTCGGCCGGGCTGTGGCTCACGCCGGTGGGGTTGCGGACGAACAACATCGCGGTCGGCACCAGCGCCGACAGGATGCCGGCGTCGTGGCCGGCTCCGGTGGCCAGCTCCGGCACCCCGCCCAGGGTGGCGGAAAGCCGCTGCCGCAGGCCATCGGCGAAGGTGACCTCAGCGGTCGAGGACTCGGCGACGACGTCCACCTCGACGCCGTGCGCTGCCGCGGACCGGGCGGCCGCCGCGGTGATCCCGGCGACCAGCTCCCGTACCGTCTGATCGTCCGGTGCCCGGGCATCGAGCCAGCCGTGCACCGAGGAGGCGATGGCGTTGGTGCCGTTGGGCTCCACCCTGACCCTGCCGAAGGTCGCAACCCCGCCGAGCTCGGACGCGATCTCGCGCGCTGCCAGTACGGTTGCCGCGAAGGGCAGCATCGGGTCCCGGCGGTCGACCAGCCGGGTGGTCCCTGCGTGGTTGCCCTCCCCGCGGAAGCTGCAGCGCCACCGTCCATGCGGCCAGATGGCCGTGCCCACCCCGACCGCTGCGTCCAGGTCGGCGAGCGCCCGGCCCTGCTCGACGTGCAGCTCGACAAAGACGCCGATCCGGGACAGGGCCACGTCGTCGCGGCCGATCGCCGTCGCGTCGACCCCGGCGGCGGTCATCGCCTGCTCGAGCGTCGTGCCAGAGGCGTCCGTCAGCGAGCACGCCTGCTCCGGCCGGAGGACGCCGGTCATCAACCGGCTTCCGACGCAGGCGACCCCGAACCGGGCACCCTCCTCGTCGACGAAGTTGACCACGGCGATCGGCCTGGCCGGCACCACACCGCGAGCCTGCAGCTCGTCGACCGCGAGGAAGCCGGACACCACGCCGAGCGGCCCGTCGAACGCCCCCCCGTCGGGCACGCTGTCCAGGTGGCTGCCGGTGACGACCGCGCCCGGCGAGGGCCGGCCCCACCAGGCCCACTGGTTGCCGTTGCGGTCCGGCTCGTAGGTCATCCCCCGTACGACGGCCTGGTCACGGAACCACGCCCGCATCGCCGCATCGGCAGTGGTCCAGGCGTAGCGCCGGTAGCCACCCGTCTCCGGGTGCCGGCCGAGCGGCAGCAGCGACGACCACAGCTGGTCGAACCGCGAGGGGAGAGGGATCACGGCTGTCCCAGCATCGGTACGGCGACCCCGCGCTCGGCGGCAACGGCGATGGCGTCGTCGTAACCGGCGTCGACGTGCCGGATGACGCCCATGCCCGGGTCGTTGGTGAGCACGCGGCGGATCTTCTCCCCCGCCAGCGTCGTCCCGTCGGCCACCGTCACCTGCCCCGCGTGGATCGACCGGCCGATGCCGACTCCACCGCCGTGGTGGATGGACACCCACGATGCACCAGACGCGACGTTCACCATCGCATTGAGCAGCGGCCAGTCGGCGATCGCGTCCGAACCGTCGAGCATCGACTCGGTCTCGCGGTAGGGGGACGCGACCGAGCCGCAGTCGAGGTGGTCGCGGCCGATCACGATCGGCGCCGACACCTGGCCGGAGGCGACCATGTCGTTGAACCGGTCGCCCGCCTTGTCCCGCTCGCCGTAGCCGAGCCAGCAGATGCGGGCGGGGAGGCCCTGGAAGGCGACCTTGTCCTGCGCCGCGCGCATCCACCGCTGCAGGTGGTCGTTGTCCGGGAACAGCTCCATCACGGCCTGGTCGGTGGCATGGATGTCCTTGGGGTCACCGGAGAGCGCGACCCAGCGGAACGGGCCCTTGCCCTCGCAGAACAACGGCCGGATGTACGCGGGCACGAACCCGGGGAAGGCGAACGCCCGCTCGAACCCGCCGTGCCTGGCCTCGTCGCGGATCGAGTTGCCGTAGTCGAACACCTCGGCGCCGGCGTCCAGGAACCCGACCATCGCCTCGACGTGCCTGGCCATCGACGCCCTGGCCCGGTCGGTGAACTCCTCCGGCTTGGCCTCTGCCAGCCCCGCCCAGTCCTCCAGCGAGACGCCTTCCGGCAGGTAGGACAGCGGGTCGTGCGCGCTGGTCTGGTCGGTCACGATGTCGATCTCGACCCCACGCGCCAGCAGCTCCGGGAACACCGACGCGCAGTTGCCGACGACACCGACCGACAGCGGGCGACCCTCCGCCTTTGCTTGCAGCGCAAGGGCGACAGCCTCGTCGAGCGAGGCGGCGAGCTGGTCGAGGTAGCGGTGCTCGACCCGGCGGCGCAGGTGCGACTCGTCGACGTCGACGATGAGGCAGACGCCGCCGTTCAACGTGACGGCGAGCGGCTGTGCCCCGCCCATCCCGCCGCAGCCGCCGGTCAGGGTGAGCGTCCCGGCCAGGGTGCCGTTGAACCGCTTGGCGGCGACGGCGGCAAAGGTCTCGTACGTGCCCTGCAGGATGCCCTGGGTGCCGATGTAGATCCAGGACCCGGCGGTCATCTGGCCGTACATGGTCAGGCCGAGGTTCTCGAGCCGGCGGAACTCCGGCCAGCTGGCCCAGTCGGGCACCAGGTTGGAGTTGGCGATGAGCACCCGCGGTGCCCACTCGTGTGTCTGCATCACCCCGACCGGCCGCCCGGACTGCACCAGCAACGTCTCGTCGCGCTCGAGGGTGGTCAGCGTGCGGACGATCGCGTCGTAGGACCGCCAGTCCCGCGCCGCACGGCCGGTGCCGCCGTAGACCACGAGATCGTCCGGCCGCTCGGCATTCTCGGGGTCGAGGTTGTTCATCAGCATCCGCATCGGGGCCTCGGTCTGCCACGACTTCGCGGTCAGGTCGGAGCCGCGGGCGGCCCGTACGGGACGTGCACCCTGCATGTCGTTCTCCTCTACTCACCGATGAAGGGCCGGACGGCGCTGAGGACGCCGCCGGCACGCACGAACTGGGTGGCGGCCTCGATCTCGGGCGAGAGCATCCGGTCGGGTCCGGGTCCCGGGGTCGTGACCCGCAGCGCAGCGATCACCGCGCCGGTCGCCGGCGCCGGCTCGAGGGGTGACCGCAGCTCGATCCCCCT
>JAWWOM010000124.1:0-7142 GCA_033851655.1 Frankiales bacterium | reverse complement strand
CCGGACGGCGAGGTGCGCAAGCCCGGCCAGGACTACTACCTCAAGCCGATGAACTGCCCGATGCACATCCTCATCTACAAGGCGCGCGGCCGGTCCTACCGCGAGCTGCCGTTGCGGATGTTCGAGTTCGGCACGGTCTACCGCTATGAGAAGTCCGGCGTCATCCACGGGCTGACCCGGGTCCGCGGCATGACCCAGGACGACGCGCACATCTTCACCACGATCGAGGGCATGCGCGACGAGCTCCGCTCGCTGCTGACCTTCGTCCTGGACCTGCTCCGTGACTACGGCCTCGACGACTTCTACCTCGAGCTGTCCACCAAGAACCCGGAGAAGTACGTCGGCGAGGACGAGGCCTGGGAGGTCGCCACCGACACCCTCGCCGAGGTGGCCGCCGAGTCGGGACTGACCCTCGTACCCGATCCTGGCGGTGCTGCCTTCTACGGGCCCAAGATCTCGGTGCAGGCCAGGGACGCGATCGGCCGCACCTGGCAGATGTCGACGATCCAGCTCGACTTCACCCTGCCCGACCGGTTCGAGCTCGAGTACCAAGGCTCCGACAGCGAACGGCACCGGCCGGTGATGATCCATCGCGCGCTGTTCGGTTCCATCGAGCGGTTCTTCGCCGTGCTGACCGAGCACTACGCCGGCGCGTTCCCGGCCTGGCTGGCGCCGGTGCAGGTCGTCGGCATCCCGGTCAGCGAGGAGTACGTCGACTACCTGCAGGGGGTCGCCGACCAGCTGGCCGCCCGCGGGATCCGGATCGAGGTCGACGCCAGTGACGAGCGGATGCAGAAGAAGATCCGGACGGCCCAGAAGCAGAAGGTGCCGTTCATGCTGATCGCGGGCGCCGAGGACCTGGCGGCGGACGCGGTCTCGTTCCGCTACCGCAACGGGGTGCAGAAGAACGGTGTGCCGATCGCGGCGGCCATCGAGGAGATCGTCACGGTGGTGGAGCAGCGGCTGACCGAGCCGGACGCGCTCAACGCGGCCGTCGAGGTCACCGCGTGACGGAGCAGCCCGAGGAGCAGCGAGGCGTTGGCATCCCCGACACGCTGCAGCGGCTGTGGACCCCGCACCGGATGGCCTACATCAGTGGCGACGCAAAGCCGGGCGGCGACGAGTGCCCGTTCTGCCGGATCCCGGCGATGTCCGACGTCGAAGGGCTCGTGGTCGCGCGCGGGGACCGGATCTTCGCGGTGCTCAACCTGTACCCGTACAACGCCGGTCATGTCCTGGTCGTCCCCTACCGCCATGTCGCCGACTACACCGAGCTGGACGAGGCCGAGACCGCCGAGCTGGCCACGATGACCAAGGCGACCTTGCTGGCCGTACGGGGAACCAGCGCACCGCAGGGCTTCAACGTCGGGCTCAACCTCGGCGTCGCTGCCGGAGCCGGCATCGCCCCCCACCTGCACCAGCACGTCGTCCCGCGATGGGGAGGCGACTCGAACTTCATGCCGGTCATCGGGCACACCAAGGTGCTGCCGCAGCTGCTCGGCGAGACCCGCGAGCTGCTGGTGGGCTCGTGGCGCAGGCTGGGGCTTGCCGGCACCACCGTGACCGGAGCGCCCGAGCTCTGACCCGGCAGGTGGGCTTGCCTCCCGCGCGACTCTGCGTTGCCCGCTCCCAGCGGGCAACGCAGACTCGACAGGCACCCAATGGCCACGGTCAATCCACAGGGCGCAAACCGCGGCCTGCAGCGGTCAGCCGACGGAGAGCTCGACGGGTGCCCGGCCCATGCCGAACTGCTGGTGCAGCGCCACCTGGGCTGCGTTGTAGCCGCACATGCCATGCACTCCGCCGCCCGGAGGCGTGGACGCCGAGCAGAGATAGACGCCGGAAAGTGCTGTGGTGTACGGGTTCCAGCGCGGTGTCGGCCGGAAAGCCGTCTGCAGCAGCGTCTGTGCCCCGCCGCTGATGTCGCCGCCGACGAAGTTCGCATCGTAGGCCTCGTACTCCAGCGAACCGCGGCTGTGCTTGGCCAGGACCAGGTCACCGAAGCCGGGAGCGAACCGCTCGACCTGGGCCTGGATCGCGGAGGTCAGGTCGGCGCCGGAGCCGTTCGGCACGTGGCAGTACGTCCACAGGGTGTGCTGGCCGGCCGGTGCGCGGGTCGGGTCGGCGATCGTCGGTTGCACGGCCAGCACGTACGGGTTGGTGTTGTGCCGCCCGGCCGCCGCGTCGGCCTCACTCCGGGCGATCTCGTCGAACGACCCCCCAAGGTGCACCGTGCCGGCCGTGCCGACCAGGGCGTTGGCCCAGGGCACCGGCCCGGACAGGGCGAAGTCGACCTTGAAAACCCCTGGTCCGTAACGGAACCGGCGCAGGGCGCGCTGGTACGAGGCCGGCAATGAGTTGCCGGCGAGGCGGAGCAGCTGGGAGGGGCCGATGTCGAGCAGCGTGGCGCGGGCCTTGGGCAGCTCTGCCAGCGAGCGAACCTCGTGCCCGGTCACGATCTCGCCACCGAGGTCGAGCAGGATCTGCGCCATCGCGTCGGCCAGCACCTGGCTGCCGCCCTCGACGACCGGCCATCCCACCGAGTGGGCCAGCATGGTGAGGATCAGGCCGAACGCCGCGCTCGGCCGTCGCTCCAGCGGCAGGAACGAGTGGGCGGCGACGCCGGCGAACAGGCCGCGGGCACCGGGGGTCGTGAACAGCCGGTGGGCCAGTCCGCGGGCGGAGGCCATGGCCGGCACCCCGAACCGGGCCATGGCCAGCGGGTGGCGCGGGAACCGCCGGAAGCCGCCCTCGAAGACCTCGCTCACGATCTGGTCGGACGCCTCCACCAGCGGCCCGAACAGCTTGCGGTAGGCGGCGCCGTCCCCGCCGAGCCCGTCCGCGGTCTCGTCGACCGAGCGGTGGACGACTGCCGCGCCGCCGCCGTCCAGCGGGTGGGCGAAGGGCAACACCGGATGACGCAGGACCACGCCGCGCGAGGCCAGGTCGAGCGACTTCATGAACGACGCGCCGCTGGCCAGGGGATGGGCAGCAGAGCAGACGTCGTGGGCGAACCCAGGCAGGGTCAGCGGCATGGTGCGGCAGCCGCCGCCCACCGTGTCCGCGGACTCGTAGAGCCGGACCGACAGTCCGCGTGCCGCCATGGTGATCGCCGCTGCGAGGCCGTTGGGACCGGCGCCGACCACCACCACGTCGAACGGGCCGTCGGTCACACGCTCACCCCTCAGATGGTACGGACGAGGAGCAGCGCCACGTCGTCGTCGTGCGCCACGCCCTGCGTCAGTCTGCCCAGCAGCAGGTCGAGCAGTCGCTCGGGGTCCCGCGCTCCGTCGCCCTCGGACTCGAGCAGCGAGCAGAGCTCGGTCAGGCCCTCGTCCGCCGACCGCTGCCGGTTCTCGACCAGCCCGTCGGTGTAGAGCAGCAACGCGTCGCCGTAGGTCAGGTGCATCTGGTGCTGGCCGTAGGTCGTCGCGAGGACGCCCAGCGGCGGGTCCAGCGCGGTCGGCACGGTGCCGACGGAGCCGTCGGTCGCGATGACCACCGGCGGTGGGTGGCCGGCGTTGGCCAGCAGCAGGCTGCCGTCGCCGGAGTCGAACAAGGCATAGACGCAGGTGACGATCTGCTCGTCGGTCAGCTGGAGCACGAGCTGGTTGAGGTGGGTCAGCACGGCAGCCGGTGGCAGGTTCAGCGTGGCGAAGGCGCGGATCGCCGTACGCAGCTGGCCCATGGTCGCGGCCGCCCGGACGCCGCGGCCCATCACGTCGCCGATGACCAGAGCCGCCCGGCCCTCAGGAAGGGCGATGATGTCGTACCAGTCGCCGCCGACGTCGACACCGGCCGCTCCCGGGAGGTAGCGGTGACTCGCCTCGAGCGTCGCCACCGGCGGCAGCTCGTGGGGGAGCAGCTGGCGCTGGAGCAGCAGGGCGGTGTCGCGCTCGCGCCGGTAGAGCCGGGCGTTGTCCAGCCCGGCCGCCGTCTGGGCGGCGATGCCGGTGACCAGGCGCTCGGCGCGGAGATCGAACACACCGACCTCGGCATGACCCAGGAACAGCCCACCGGCGACTCTGCCGTCCTGGGTGATCACCGGGACGGCGAGGTAGCTGCGCACGGGCAGGTGCCCAGGAGGCATTCCGTGGAACGGCGCGGAGAGCCCGTACTGCGGGCTGGCGGTGATGTCGTCGGAACGCACGATGTGGCTGCCGTCGAAGGTCGGCCCGAAGATCGCCGTCGGCCGGGGCATCGGGAACCGGTCGAAGGCGGCCCGCTCGACGCCGGAGATCGCGTAGAGCAGACGGGCCTCGTCACCGTCGGCCGCCGCGTTGTAGAAGAAGGCGCCGAACTCGGCGCCGGTCACCTCCACCACGGCGTCGGTCGCCAGCTGCACCAGCGGCTCCAGCTCGAGCTGCGCGCTGAGCAGGCCGCCGACCCGGTGCAGGGTCTCGATGATCTCGGCCTCACGGCGCAGCCGGATGTCCTGGCGCCGGAGCTGGCGGATCGACTCCTCGAGCCGCCGGGTCTGGTCGGCCGACGTGGTCTCATGCACCTCGAGCAGCTGCTCGAGCGCCTCGAGCCGGGCGAGGGTCATCTCGACCCCGTCGACCATCCGGCCCGGTTGGCCTTCGAACAGGGACGCGCCGGCGAACTCGAGCATCGCGAGCTGGGCGCTGACGGCGATGATCCGGAACAGGTCAGCGGTCACCCGGACGACCGGCACCCGGGTGAACAGCACCACGGCGAACACGTGGCCGGAGGGCAGCTGGGCGCCGAAGCCGAGCACCGATGCCACCCGGTGCTCACGGACGAAGCGCTGGTCCGGCACCCGGCTGCTGCCCTGCGCCCGCTCGACCAGGAAGACGCTGAAGTCCGACCTCGACCCGATGGTCGGCGTGCCGTGGACGACCGTGTCCAGGTCCAGGCCCAGCTCGGTGACCAGGGCGGCGATCATCGGAGCCTGTCGTACCGCGTCCGCGGAGGGCAGCGGGATGGCCCGGTGGCCGACCGACTGCCGCCGGTCCCGCCACGGCGGCAGGTCGCCGTCGGTGCCGAGCAGGGTCAGGCAGCGCAGCTCGGGGCCGGCCTCGCCGGCGAGCTGGCTCTGCGCGAGAGCCTGCAGGTCCGGCGGCAGGTCGCCCAGCCGCTCCGTGCTGAACATCCGGGCCAGCACCAGCTGGGACTCGCCGGACTCCGGGTCGGTGAACGCCCCCCGCAGGCTCGAGACGACTGCCGCCGCGGCGGCCTCCATCGACGTGGCACCAGCGGTGGAGGCGCGCAGGGTCGCGGCGCAGGCCACCACGTCGGCGAGACCGAGGTCGGAGAGGTCAGCCACGGGCGACGGCAGGGCCGGCCCCGCCGACGGAGGACAACATCTGAAGAGGATTACAGGTCGATCCTGGTCGATCAACCTGCCCGGAAGCTGGCCGCGAGCTGGGGCGGCATCGGCTCGTGCCGCAGATAGGCCCGGCTGAACCGGCCGGTGCCCTGGCTGAGGGCGCGCAGCTCGAGCGGGTAGCGCAGCAGCTCGGTCTCGGGGACCTCGGCCCGTACGACGGTCCGGCCGTCGCCGTCCGGCTCGGTGCCGGAGACCCGGCCGCGCCGGGTGGACAGGTCGTTCATCACCGCGCCGAGCTGGCCGTCGGCGACGTGGACCTCGACCGCGAGCACCGGCTCGAGCAGTACGAGGGCACCGTGCTGCGCAGCCTCTTTGAGGGCGAGGCCGGCAGCGGTCTGGAACGCCATGTCCGAGCTGTCGACCGAGTGCGACTTGCCGTCGGTCAAGGTCACCTCGACGTCGACGACCGGGTAGCCGGCCAGCAGGCCGCGCTCGAGCTGGGCACGTACCCCCTTGTCGATGCTGGGGACGAACTGGTGCGGCACGGACCCGCCGACGGTCTTGTCCACGAACCGGTAGCCCTCGCCGATCGGGAGCGGGCGGACGGTCAGGTCGCAGACGGCGAACTGGCCGTGCCCGCCGGACTGCTTGACGTGGCGGCCGTGCCCGGAGGCCTCGACGCCGAACGTCTCGCGCAGCGGCACCCGTACCGGAACCGTGTTCAGCTCGACACCGTGCCGCTTGTGCAGCCGGTCGAGCAGGACGTCGACGTGCGCCTCGCCCATGCACCAGAGCAGGGTCTGCCCGGTCTCGCTGCTGCGGTCCAGCCGCACCGTCGGGTCCTCGGCGACCAGCCGGGCAAGGCCCTGCGCGAGCTTGTCCTCGTCAGCCTTGGACCTGGCCTCGATCGCCACCGGCAGCAGTGGCTCCGGCAGCTCCCAGGACTGGATCAGCAGCGGGTCGTCCCTGGCGGAGAGCGTGTCGCCGGTCTCGGCCCGCACCAGCCGGCCGATCGAGACGATGTCGCCGGCAAGAGCCATCGGTACGGGACGCAGCACCTTGCCGGTCGCCGTGGACAGGTGCCCGACCTTCTCGTCCACGTCGTGGTCCACGTGACCCCGCTGGCCAGGGCCGTAGTGCCCCGACACATGCACCGGCAGGTCGGGGCGCAGGGTCCCCGAGAAGACCCGGACCAGGCTGACCCGGCCGACGTACGGGTCACTCGCCGTCTTGACCACCTCGGCGACCAGCGGGCCCTCGGGGTCGCACACCAGCGGGTCGTGCGGTCGCCCATCAGGGCGCGTCACCGCCGGCAGGTCGTGCTCGAGCGGGGACGGGAACGCGCTGGTCAGCACCTCGAGCAGCTCGACCATGCCGATCACCGGCGGGCTGTCCGGGTTGCCCTGTGCCGGGACGGCGGCCGCGAGCACCGGGTAGAACGAGCCGCGGGCGACCGCTGTCTCGAGGTCGTCGATGAGCACCTTGGTGTCGATGTCCTCACCGCCGAGGTAGCGGTCCATCAACGTCTCGTCCTCGGACTCCGCGATGATCGCCTCGATCAGGGCGTCGCGGGCGTCGGCGATCAGCGGGATGTGCTCGTCGTCGGGATCGCGCTCGACCCTCGTACCGGAGGAGTAGTCGGAGATCCGCTGGCTGAGCAGCCCGATCAGGCCGCCGACATGACCGTCGTCGCTCTCCAGCGGCAGGTAGAGCGGGAGGAGGGACGCACTGGGCGAGTCGTGCGACTGGGTGAGCACCCGCTGGCAGATGGCGACCATCCGCTCGAAGTCGGCGCGGGGGGAGTCGAGCCGGGTGATGACCACCGCCCGCGGCATGCCGACATCTGCGCACT
>JAWWOM010000071.1:0-4819 GCA_033851655.1 Frankiales bacterium | reverse complement strand
GCGCTCGTCCTCAGTGTGGACGAGCGCGCCGTCGATGGTTAGCGGCCCTGCAACAGGTAGCGCGCGGTGTACGGGTGCAGCACACCGCGGCTGGCGTACACCCGGTAGTCCACCGAGACCACGACCGGCTTGGTCCAGACGCCGTTGGCGTCGACGTGCACGGACCGCAGCAGGCTGTAGTTGGTGGCGGAGGTCCCGGCCTTGTGGAAGTGCAGGAGGACCGAGCTGTGCGGCGCGCCGTGCCCGACCAGGACGATGGTCGAGCCCTTCGTGCCAACCCTGGTCAGCGACCCGACGACACTCGGCGTGACCTGCTCGAGCACAGCAGGGGACGCCTTGGTCCCGACCTGCGCGTAGTAGCGGTAGTCGTCGTTGGGCGCGAAGCTGGTCGCGAACACGCCGTTGCTGTCGGCCTGCAGCGTCCGCCGCTGCACATAGCCGGGGACGTTGGCCCGGTGGAAGAAGATGCCGACGGTGGCGCCGGCCGGGGCACGACCGGTGATGGAGACCGGGCTGCCGTACGCGGCGGTGAAGCTCGCGCTGCCGTCGACGGTCACGGGGTCAGCCGTCGCGGACAGCGAGTGCAGCGTGTTGCTGTTGCCGTTGACGTAGTAGACCTCGGTCTGGCCGGCCGCGTCCTTGGTGGTCGCGATGCCGGCGATGGCACCGACGGCGCCCGCGCTGTCGAGGTTGCGGGTGGTCACCACGGCGCCTGCCGTGGTCAGCTCGACCAGCTTGTTGTCCACAGCACCGTTGGTCACCAGCAGGTTGCCGGTGTTGGGGTCGAGGGCCAGCCCGCGCGGCGTGTGCAACGGGCCGCCCTTGACCACGACGGTCGGAGTGATCGCGCCGGTCGCGGTGGCCGCACCCTTGAGCGCGACGATCTCGTCCACGGCGCCGTCGGCGACGTACAAGGTGTCGGTCGCCGGGTCGTAGACCATGCCCTGGGGCGCGACGACGGTGCCGCCGGCGACGGACGGGGACGCCCCGTGGTCCAGCGTCGCCAGCGTGTCCTGCACGTTGGCGGTCGCCGACGAGGTGTTGAACGGGGCGGTGATCTTGCTGTCGCGGACGATCGTGCCGTCAGCGTTGGCCCAGAAGTAGACCGGCGTCGTGGCGCTGTGGTTGAACTCGATGCCCCAGGGACCGTGGCTGTCGGCGATGACGCCACCGGTGTACGGGTCGCCCGCCACGGTCGCGACCGGGGTCACGGTGGGCGTCGCGCCGGGCCCGGGGCCGGGCGAGGTTCCGGTGATGGTGTGCAGGACCGAGATCGCGCCCTTCGAGCCGTTGTCCTCGGTGCCGTAGCCGGCGACCCACAGGGCGCTGCCGTCCAGGTTGAAGGCCTGCGCCACCGGACCGGTCACCGCCGTGGAGAACAGGCTCTGCGTCCCGAGGTGGAACCGCACGATGCTCTTGCCCTGGCCCTTGACGCCGGCGGCGTTGCTGAGGTCCCCGACGAGGACGTCGCCCGCGGCCAGCGGCGCACCGGTGTAGCCGGGAGGGACCACGGCGACGGAGTACGGATGGGTGTCGCCGTTGGGGGCGACGGTGGACCCGACGGTGTGGTCGGCCAGCGCGGAGAGCGAGACCGGGACCACCGGCGGCGGGGTCGGCGTCGGGGTCACCGTCGGCGTGGGGGTGGGCGTGGCGCTGATCGTCGGACTCGTGGTGACGGCCGGGGTGGGGGTGGCGGCGTACGCGGCCGACGGGAGCACGACGAGCGCACCCACAACGAGGGAAGCGGCACCGGAGCGGACATGGCGTGGGGAAACGGACAGCAGCGGAACAGACACAGAGCCTCCAGCAGAGAGCGGGCAATACGTTCCGACCATCGAGGAATTCCGACAATCCGTTACATTCGTCGTGCTTCCGAAGCGGGCAGGCCCGGGTTATGGTCGACCTGACTGCAACCGCGAGAGGACCGATCGCCGATGCCGGGTCCGGGTCTGCTCACCGACCGCTACGAGCTCACGATGCTGTCGTCGTGGCTCGCCGACGGCTCAGCCGGGCGGCCGGCGGTCTTCGAGTGCTTCGCCCGCCGGCTGCCGCCCGGCCGCCGCTACGGGGTGCTCGCCGGTCTGGGCCGGCTGCTCCCCCTGGTGGCATCGTTCGGCTTCGACACCGGCGAGATCGCCTGGCTGCTCGAGACGGGCGCGATCACCCAGCAGTGCGCGGAGTTCCTGGTCGACTTCCGGTTCACCGGCGACGTCGACAGCTACCGCGAGGGCGAGCTGTACTTTCCCAACTCTCCGGTCCTCACCGTCAGCGGCACCCTCGCCGAGTGCGTGGTGCTCGAGACGCTGGTGCTCAGCGTGCTCAACCACGACAGCGCCATCGCCTCGGCCGCCGCCCGGATGGTGAGCGCCGCCGAGGGCAGGCCGTTGATCGAGATGGGCAGCCGGCGCACGCACGAGCTGGCGGCCGTGGCCGACGCCCGGTCCGCCTACCTGGCCGGGTTCGCCTCGACCAGCAACCTGGCGGCGGGACGGTTGTACGGCGTGCCCACCGCCGGCACCGCAGCCCATGCGTTCACCCTGTCCTACGGGCAGGAGCGGGACGCGTTCGCCGCGCAGGTCCGGGCCCTCGGCGCCGGCACCACGCTGCTGGTCGACACCTACGACATCGAGCAGGGCATCCGTGCCGCGATCTCGGTCGCCGGTACGGGACTCCGTGCCATCCGCATCGACTCGGGTGACCTGGCCGTCGAGTCCCGCCGGGCGAGGGCGCTGCTCGACTCGCTGGGGGCGTCGCAGACCCGGATCACGGTGACGAGCGACCTCGACGAGTACGTCATCGCCGCGCTGGCCGACGCGCCGATCGACGGGTTCGGCGTCGGCACCCGGCTGGTCACCGGATCGGGCCACCCGACGGCGTCGATGGTCTACAAGCTGGTCGCCGTCGGCTCCGGCGACGGGCCGATGCGGTCGGTGGCCAAGACGGCGCCGGGCAAGGCCGGCGTCGGCGGCCGCAAGGTCGGCTACCGGGAGCTGTCGCCGGACGGCGTCGCCGCAGCCGAGCGGATCGCCTTGCGGCCAGGGGGTCTGGCCGACGCCGGAAACGGGCCCGGCCGACGGCTGACGACGTCCGTCATGCGCGGCGGCGAGATCGTGCATGACCCGGCACTGGCCGAGATCCGGACCTTTCACGCCGCTGTCAAGGCGGAGCTGCCGGCTCAGGAGCTGTCCGTCGCCGACGGGCACGCGGCAATCATCGCCACCATCGAGGAGGCAGTCTGATGCGGGCCCTGCTGGTCGTCGACGTGCAACGTGACTTCTGCGAAGGCGGCAGCCTCGCCGTGGCAGGTGGTGCCGCCGTCGCCGCCGGCATCTCGGCCTTCGCGACGCGCGGACGCTACACCACCGTCATCGCGAGCCGGGACTGGCACCGCGCCCACGACAGCAACGGTGGCCACTTTGCCTGGGGCGCAGGCGATCCGGACTTCGTCACCAGCTGGCCGGTGCACTGCGTCGCGGGCACACCGGGAGCCGGCTACCACGACAACCTCGACCGCGGTGTCATCACCGACCACGTCCGCAAGGGGCAGGGAGTGCCGGCCTACTCGATGTTCCAGGGCGTCGACCGCGAGGGACTGCCGATGCCGGAGCTGCTCAACCGCAAAGGAGTCACCGAGGTCGACGTGGTCGGCATCGCGTCGGACTACTGCTGCCTCGCGACCGCCAGGGACGCCCTCGCCGCCGGCCTCGAGGTCCGCGTCCTCACCGACCTGCAGGCGGGGGTCGACCCGGCCAGCACCAGGGCAGCGTACGAAGAACTGGCCGGGCTCGGCGCCATCGTCACCACGAGCGAGGAGATCGCATGAGCACGCGACCAGGTGAGGCCGAGTTCCTCGCCGCGTACGACCCGAGTGCCTATCCGTCGTTCGCGCTCACCGTCGACCTGACCATCTTCACGATCCGTGGCGGGGCGCTGTGCTCGCTGCTGGTGCAGCGGCGCAACCACCCGTACCAGGGGTTCTGGGCGCTGCCAGGCGGCCACGTCACGCACGGCGTCGAGAACGCCGAGCGGGCGGCCCGGCGCGAGCTGAACGAGGAGACCGGCATCGACTGGGACGACTCGGCCGGCCATCTCGAGCAGGTGGCGACCTACACCGACCCCGACCGCGATCCGCGGATCCAGGCGGGGCTGCACGTCGCGTCGGTCGCCTACTTCGCGCTGGCGCCGGACCTGCCCGACCCGCGGCCCGGCGCCGACGCCAGTGAGGCACTGTGGTGGCCGGTCGACGACCTCGAGCTGACAGCTCAGGGGGAGGCCTGGGCTGCACGCGTCGACTACGCCGGCGAGGCGCCGCCGCTGGCCTATGACCACGCCGTCATCCTGTCCGACGCGCTGGAACGCGTACGGGCCAAGCTCGAGTACACGACGCTGGCCGCGGAGTTCGTCCAGGAGCCGTTCAGCCTGGCCGAGCTCCGCCGGGTCTACCAGGCGGTGTGGGGAACAGCCCCCGACCTCGGCAACTTCCGGCGCAAGGTCCTGTCCACCGAGGGCTTCGTCCTGGCCGTCGAGAAGGCCGACCGCCCGGCGTCGGAGGCCGGCGGCCGGCCACCGCTGCTCTACCGCAGGGGCGGGGCGCAGTGGCTCTACCCGCCGATGCTCCGGCCCTCGGCCGACGACCTCGCCTAGCCTGCCCACCGGCTCGCTCGTCCTCGTCGTCGAGCTCTCCCCAGACCGTCCCCGACCCGAGGAGTCGCGCCGTGCAGATCGAGCAGCTGGAGTCGTGCGAGCCGGCGATCGACGACCTCACCGAGCTGCTGGTGGCCTGCGTCGCCGCGGGCGCCAGCGTCGGTTTCCTGCGCCC
>JAWWOM010000035.1:0-9327 GCA_033851655.1 Frankiales bacterium | reverse complement strand
CAGGTCACCATGAGCCTGCCGACGCTCCTGGCGCTGCGCGACAACTCAGGCGAGCTGCCCGGGTACGGCCCGATCCCCGCCGAGATCGCCCGAAGACTCGCCGAGGATGCCGATTGGCAACGCTTCATCCACGAACCGGTCACCGGCTACCTGTTGGACTACGGCAACCAGAGATACCGACAACCGGACGATCTGCGCCGGTTCACCAAAGCCCGGGACGTCAAGGACCGTTTTCCCGGCTCCAACAGGTCGGCGCGATTCGGCGACGGCGACCATGTCCAGCCGTACGAGGAGGGCCGAGGCGGCAACACGTCGGCTGCCAACGTCGCCCTGCTGTCTCGGATCGGCCACGTCGCCAAGACCCATGGCGGCTGGAGCTGCGAAGGCGACGCCAACGAAGTGCTGACGTGGACCAGCCCGCACGGCCAGGTCTACCGCAGCACGCCGCACGACTACCGCGACGACGAGCCAGACCACGCCCCCGAAATGCCCCCGCCGTTCTGAGGACCGGTACGGTGGCCGGGCGCGCTCGTGCCCGACGGCCGCGCCGGAAGGGGTCAGACCATGCAGGGTGGCAAGACCGTCCTCGTGACCGGCGGCGCCGGCTTCATCGGCTCGCACCTGTGCGAACGACTGCTGGCGGAGGGCAACGACGTGCTCTGCGTCGACAACTTCTCCTCCTCGTCCCGGGACAACATCCGGCACCTGCTCGGCAACCCGGGCTTCGAGCTGATGCGCCACGACATCACCTGGCCGCTGTACGTCGAGGTCGATGAGATCTACCACCTGGCCTGTCCCGCCTCGCCGATCCACTACCAGCGCGACCCCGTACAGACGACCAAGACAGCAGTGCTCGGCTCGATCAACATGCTGGGCCTGGCCAAGCGGCTGAACGCCCGGATCCTGCTGACGTCGACGTCCGAGGTGTACGGGGACCCGGAGATGCACCCGCAGCGTGAGGACTACTGGGGCCGGGTCAACCCGATCGGCCCGCGGGCCTGCTACGACGAGGGCAAGCGCGCCGCCGAAACACTGTTCTTCGACTACTGGCGCCAGCACGACCTCGACATCCGTGTCGTCCGGCTGTTCAACACGTTCGGCCCCCGGATGCACCCGCACGACGGCCGGGTCGTGTCCAACTTCGTCGTGGCCGCCCTCGTCAACGAGCCGATCACCTTGTACGGGGACGGCTCACAGACCCGGTCGTTCTGCTACATCGACGACCTGGTCGACGGGTTGGTCGCGATGATGGCGACCGCGCACGAGGTGACCGGACCGATCAACCTGGGCAACCCCGGCGAGTTCACCATCCGTGAGCTGGCCGAGCTGGTCATCGAGCTGACCGGCTCCGAGTCCAAGATCACTTATGAGCCGTTGCCGACCGACGACCCGACCCGCCGACGGCCTGACATCGGCCTGGCACAGGCGACGTTAGGGTGGTCCCCAACCGTCCAGCTTCGTGAGGGCCTGATAAAGACGATCGAGCACTTCCGGGCAAGCACAACCGACTCGCCGTAGGAGAGGAACACATCGTGGCTCAGCCTGCCGGCGCTGCTCTGGACGGCGGCTCGGACGAGCCCCGACGCCATCACAGGCCCACCCGGACGCTGCACCACCTCGTGGCCGGCGACACCGAGATCCAGTCGGAGGTGCTCGAGAACCTCTCGCTCGCCGTCAACTACCGCGAGTGGATCGTCGACCTGTCCCGCCCCTGGCTAGGCAGCTCACCACTCGAGGTGGGCTCCGGGACCGGCGACTACGCGCAGGCTTGGGCCGAGCATGGTCTCGGCATCACAGCCTCCGAGGCGGACCCCGTCCGGCTGGCCGAGCTTCAGGATCGATTCGGCGGGTCCTCCGCGGTCGCCGTGCGTGAGCTCGCGATCCCGATCGACGAGGACGCCGCGTACAGCGGCGTCGTTGCAGTCAACGTGCTCGAGCACATCGAGGACGACGTCGCCGGCCTGCGTACATTCGCCCGACTCAGCCGACCCGGCGGCCACGTCGTTCTCTTCGTACCGGCGTTCCCCATGGCGATGAGCGACTTCGACCGCGAGGTCGGCCACTTCCGCCGCTACCGCAAGCGCAGCCTCACCGACGCCCTGCTGGCAGCAGGGCTCGAGCCGGTCACCGTCCACTACGTCAACAGCGTCGGCCTCTTCGGCTGGCTTCTCCTGGTCAAAGCCCTCAGGGGCCGCCCCCGCGACGGGGTGGCGCTGCGCATCCTCGACCGTTTCGTCATCCCGGTGCTACGCCGGGTCGAGTCCCGTGTCAGCGTGCCCTTCGGACAGTCGCTCTTCGCCGTGGCACGTGTCCCCGACACCACCGCCGTCCCAGACGGCGACTAAGGGTTCTTCGTGGCGATCTGGACACCCGCTCCGAGCTGGTAGACCGTCCATCCGCTCCGGGTGAGCGGCGCGCACGCCCCGGGTGTCACGTCGGTGCAGATCGCGACGTCGTACGGCGGGACCGGCTTGCCAGCCAGGTCCGAGGGGCGGATGTCGACGTAGTTCGGCCCGTGCAGCGCACCACCCGTCAACCGCCACAGCGGGTACTCCCAGTCGTCGCCCCCAACGATGAGCCCCACGGTACGGGCGTGGTGCTGCAACGTCGCCACGGCGGCTGCGTCGTACGGGGCGCGCACGATGTAGCGGGTCGCGAAGAGCACATTCTCATCAGGAAGCGAGAGGACGGAGTTGGGCCCGTTCAGCGGACGAGTCTCGTTGTGCAGCAGGAAGTCCGGAGTGAGCCATACGAAGACCAGCGCTGCAGGCAGGACCAGGAACCGGTGCCACGTGGCAAGAGCCACCCCGATCAGTGGGGTCCAGAGCAGCATGAGCGGCATGTCGAGCCGGTTGATCCAAGGCTGCCACCGCAGGTACGAGGCGAAGAGGACGAACGCGGCCAGGCAGGCGACCGCGTAGCCGGCCCGCACGCCGCGCAGGGGCCGGATCCGTAGCGCGGCAGCCGCACAGATCAGCAGTACCGCAGCCACCTGCGACGGGTAGCCGGAGTAGTCCTCCTGAACGTGCCAGGCGAGGCCGAACGAGGTGGTGGGAAACACCAGCCCAGAGTCGGCCGGGTCGACGCCGACCGCCTTGGTCCCGTCCGCGACGATCGAGGACAAGTGACCGTTCAGCGACGTCGAGGAACTGGTCGCGGCCGTCGCGAACAGGCGCAGCATGCCGGTCACGGTCACCCCGGGCGAGAAGTGGGTGTTGGCGACGGCCTTGGCGGTGGGCCGGTCCCCCAACGGGGAGCCGAAGGTGGCCTGGTTGCGCAGCGCCAGGCCCAGGTTCAGCCCGACGACGAGGGCCACCACGACCCCCGCCGGCGCCAGCAGGGTCCGCCACGGCCGTCGCGCCGCAAGGGCAAGGATGACGAACGGTCCTGCCAGGATGAACGCGGTGTCCTTGGCGAGCAGCGCGAGGGACAGCGCAGCACCCAGCTCCCACGCGTCGAGGGCACGGGGCCACTCGAGCGACCGCCAGTGGAGCACCGCCTGCACGAACACCAGCAGGAAGAAGGCCTCGACCAGGTCGTTCTGGGTCGTCGAGGCCTGCAGGATGGCCATCGGCACGGTCGCGGTGGCCACTGCGGCGAGCGCCTGTGCCCGGCGATCGCCCCCCAGCTGGCGGGCGATCAGGCTGACCGACAGCAGGCACCCGACGAGGGCGCACCACTGCAGCGCGTCGAAGATGCGGTCCGAACCGGTGAGCAGGTAAACCTGCAGGAGCAGGTACTCGGCGAACGGGCCCGGGAACAGCTGCCGGTTGATCGAGGTCGGATAGTTGTGGACGCTGCCATTGGCTGCCCAGTGCATCACCCGGGGCAGGTGATACGTCATCGAGTCCCAGTTGTTCGGCGGGGCCGCGATGCCGGAGAGCAGGGTCAAGGCCAGGATCACCACGATGACGAGCACCATGACGACGACGGACGGCGTACGCAACAGCAGCGCACCCTTGTCTCGCAGCCGCGCGACCGCCCACGACCAGAACAGCGCCCAAGGCCGCCCCTGGCCGCGGTCCAGCCAGCCGTAGCCCAGCGCGGCAGCCAGCACCAGCAGCCAGAACCCGAGCAGCACACCCGGCCGCAGCCAATGCACCAGCGAGAACAGCTCTGTCACGACTGCGACGATCACGCAGGTGACCAGCACCGAGCGCAGCAGCGCGGCGCGCAGCCCTCGATGGGGTGACATGAGCGGGAGAAAGGCGACGACGACAGCCGGGAGCAGCAACCCTGCCGCTGCGAACACTCAGCGTCCCCCGGCAGTGACCGGCCGGTAGAGCAGGCGCTCCCTCGACAGGATCCAGAGGGCTTCGACGCCGTCCCGCCAGGTCAGCTTCTTGCCCTCCTCGCGGCTGCGAGCGCGGTAGCTGATCGGGATCTCGAACGGGCGGATACCGCTCTTGAGCAGCCGAGCCGTGACCTGGGCCTCCATGCCGAATCCGGCCGCCTTGATGTCCAGCGAGCGGTAGAGGCTGGTGGGCAACAGCTTGAAGCAGGTCTCCAGGTCGCTGATGTAGCAGTTGAACAGCAGGTTGGCCGCAAGGGTCACCCCACGGTTGCCCAGCACGTACCAGTACGAGTACGCGTTGTGGGCGCCAAAGCTGCGGGTTCCGTACACGACCTGCGCCTCACCCGCGAGCACGGGCGCCAGCAGGGACGGGATCTCCTCTGGCCGGTACTCGAGGTCGGCGTCACAGATGATCATGTACTCGCCGGTGGCAGCCTCGGAGGCCGTACGGATGGCGGCTCCCTTGCCCTGGTTGCGCTGGTGGGCGATGACCACGAGCCGGCCGTCGTCGATCGACCGCAGCTGACTGAGGCTGTCGTCCTTTGAGCCGTCGTCGACCGCGACCAGCTCGATCTCGCAGGGGTAGTCGACGTCCAGGACGCTCTTGACGGCCCGGGTCAATGTTGCCGACTCGTTGTAGACCGGCATCAGGATCGACAGCTTCACCGCGTGTTCCCTCCCCGTACAGACGCGTCATCACGCGAGTCGGCCGAGCCTAGCGCACGCCGTACGCTCGGGCGGTGCCGTCTCCCCCGCGCGCCTCAGGCGTCATCACCCGCGGCACCACCAACCCCAACCGGCTCCGCCGGGTCGACCGCTGGCTGGCGGGACCGTGCGGCCGCTACCTGCGCGAGGCGGCCGACCCGCTCGTGGTCGACCTGGGGTACGGGGCCTCGCCGGTCACCACCCTGGAGCTGGCCGAACGGCTGCGCGCCGTCCGCCCGGACGTCGAGGTCATCGGCATCGAGATCGACCCGGTCCGGGTACGGGACGCGCAGCCGTACGCCTCCGCCCTGGTGAGCTTTCGGCGCGGCGGCTTCGAGCTGCCGCTGCAGGGCCGGCGACCGGTGCTGGTCCGGGCGATGAACGTGCTGCGGCAGTATCCCGAGGCCGAGGTGGCCGGCATCTGGTCCGGCCTGACTGCGCGGCTCGCGCCGCACGGGCTGCTGGTCGAGGGCACCTGCGACGAGCTCGGCCGGCTTGCCGGCTGGGTGACCCTCGGCAGCGCCGGCCCGGCGACGCTCACCCTGGCCGCCCGCCTGGGCAGCCTGCAGCGTCCGTCGGAGCTGGCCGAACGGCTGCCCAAGGCGCTCATCCATCGCAACGTGCCGGGTGAGCGGGTCCATGCGCTGCTGCGCGACCTGGACCGGGCCTGGGACGTCGCTGCCCCGTACGCGGCCTTCGGGCCACGGCAGCGCTGGACGGAGGCCGTCCGGTCCCTCACGGCGCAGGGCGTGCCCGTACGAGATGGTGCTTCGCGGTGGCGACTCGGTGAGCTGACCGTCGACTGGGCAGCGGTCAGTCCCGGCGCCTGACCGCCGCGATGTGCAGGACCATCGCCGAGAGCACCCCGGACAGGCCGGCGCGGAGGTCCGGGTCGACGATGACCCCGTCCGCCCCGAAGCTCACCCGTGGCACCGGCAGCTGGACGCAGGCCGGCTCGACGATATCGGCGGAGAGATAGCCCAGGACCCGGCGCAGCGACTCGTGCGCGTACTGCGCCCCGGCATAGCTGGTCGAGGCGTTGACCCACCCCGTCGGCTTCTCGTACATGCCGTCACCGACGGTCCAGTCGAGGAGGTTCTTGAACGCGCCGGGCAGCGCTCCCGCGTACTCCGGGGTGCAGAAGAGCACGCCGTCGGAGCTGTGCAGCCGGTCCCGCAGGTCGGCGACGGCGGGGTCCAGCGGCAGCCGGTCGTCGTCCGGGTCGAACCACGGCAGGGCGCGCAGGCCCTCGTACACCGTCGTGATCACCCCGGGCGGCGCGATGGCCGCCAGCGTCGTGAGGACCGCGGCGTTGACCGACCCACGGCGCAGACTGCCGCCGACGAGGAGCAGCCGGTAGGTGTCCATGCCGTTCAGCCTAGGACCGGGGAGACTGGAGCCATGACCGAACCGCACTCGCACGTCGTCAACAACGGCAAGCGCGAGCTGACCATCGACGAGCTCGCCGCGATGCAGCCCGGGATGGACCGGCTGATGGCCGAGGTGGGGCCACGGATGCACCGGCTCTACTACGCGGCCAGCGCCGGCAACTGGCGACTCGCCTCCTACTTCTACAACTCCGTGGTCAAGCAGCTGAAGCTGTCCGCCTTCAGCCGGCCGAAGTACGAGGCCGAGATGGCGGCTTTCATCGACGAGGACTGCGAGCCGGTACGGGTGGCGCTGCGCGACCGCGACTCGGCGGGCTTCGCCTCGGCCTACGCCGCCATGGTGGACCGCGGCAACTTCTACCACGGCGTCTTCGGCAAGCCGTACATCGTCTGGAAGACACCGACCTCGCCGCCGGAGGACCTGGATCTCAGCGCCGCCATGGGCGACAGCGACGCCTAACGAGCCAGGACCGCGGCCCAGACGTCGTGCGCGTCCTGGCTGAACAGGACGAACCGGACCTCCTCGACGTTGGCCAGCTCAGGCAGAGTCTCCCGTACGGCTGCGACGGCGACCTCCGCCGCGTCCGCCTGCGGGTAGCGGTAGACGCCGGTCGAGATGGCCGGGAAAGCGATCGACCTGGCCCCCAGCCCGTCCGCGACCAGCAGGCTGTTGCGGTAGCAGGCCGCGAGCAGGTCTTGCTGGTCGTGGGACGGGGACCACACAGGGCCCACCGTGTGCACCACCCACCGTGCAGGCAGGTCGCCGGCGGTCGTAGCGACCGCCTCCCCTGGCGGAAGTCCCTTTTCGTACTGTTCGCGCCTGATCTGCCGGCATTCGGCGAGGATCGCGGGTCCGCCTCGAGCGTGGATGGCACCGTCGACACCTCCTCCGCCCAGGAGCGAGGAGTTGGCGGCATTGACCACCACGTCGACGGTTTCCCGGGTGATGTCCCCGGTTCTCAGCAGGATCTCAGCCATGTACGACATCATCCGCTGCAACTGTGTGTGCCCCTCTCCGCTACCGTGAGGCCTTGTGACCGACGTAACGCCCGATATCGGCGCGCCCGGCAACGACGTACGTCGACGCCGGCTGCGACTTGGCTTCATCGCGTTGACCGTTGTTTCAGCGCTGATCTTGGCGACCGTCGGCGGGTTGAACTACTACGTGCACAAGACCGTGTCGGAGCTCCAGTCCGCCGGCAGCGCTGCCGTCGTCCCGGGGGCGCCCAAGGTGGTCGGCAAGGGCCACCTCAAGGCCAAGCCCAAGGCCGGGCAGCCGTTCACGGTGCTGATCCTCGGCACGGACAGCCGCAGCGGCACCACCGCGTACGGGACCAACGCCGACGCGTGCGGTTGCAGCGACACGATCATCCTGGCCAGGGTCAACCCGCAGACCAACAAGGTCTCGCTGCTGTCGATCCCGCGCGACTCGCGGGTCAACGTCACCGGCTACGACCGGACCGAGAAGATCAACGCTGCCTACGGCAAGGGCCCTGACAACACGGTCGCCACGATCGAGCAGAGCCTCAACATCGACATCAACCACTGGATCGTGCTGGACCTGGCCGGCTTCAAGAGCATCGTCGACGCGATCGGCGGGATCAAGATGGACTTCCCGGTCCTGATCACGGACAAGAACGCCGGCCTGTACATCACCAAGATCGGCTGCCAGAAGGTCGACGGCACCACCGCACTGGCCATCTCCCGCTCCCGCGAGCTCAAGTACCAGAAGCCCGACGGCAGCTACGTCTTCGACCCGACGTACGAGTACGGCCGGGCCCGCCGGGAGCAGATCCTGATGAAGGTGATCGCTGCGCACACCGTGAAGCAGAGCCTGTCCAACCCGCTCACCGCCAAGTCGGTCATCGACACGTTCACCAGCCACAACCGGCTCGCCATCGACAACCAGGTGACGTCCAACGAGCTGCTCAACCTGGTCGGGCAGTTCGCCGGCTTCAACGCCTCGACCATGGAGAGCTTCACCCTGCCGACCGTCACCCAGATCATCGGCGGCATCTACTACGAGATCCTGCAGCCCAACGCCGATGTCGCGACCATCCAGGCCTGGTACGCCGCGACCCTGGCCACGCCCAAGGCCACGGCAACCCCGACGAAGTCCGCCGCCCCGACGACCACGTCTGCTCCGGTCACGACCTCGGCCGTGCCCACGGGCCCGACCGGCACCGCCGGTGCGACGACCGCTCCGACGGTGCTGCCGCCGACGACCGCCGGGACGACCTCGCCGACGGTGACCGCCACGCCGACGGTCGCGGCCAACGCTCCGCACGACTTCGATCCCCGCCCCTGCAGCTGAGTCGCCTGGATTTTGCCCGTTTTGGTTGTGTTCGGGCGAAAAGGGAGAGACGCTGGGCTGCGGTGCCGAGGTTCGAGGGGACGGGGCAGGATGTCGCAGCTGGGCGAGCCGTGTCAGGAACTGATCGACCTGCGTGAGCAGGACTTTCCCCCGCCGACCAACCCGGTCGGTTGCGTCGAGTGCCTCGAGGCGGGTACCGGCTGGGTGTCGCTGCGCGAGTGCCGCGAGTGCGGCCACGTGGGCTGCTGTGACGCCTCTCCCGGCGGCCACGCGGCGGCGCACCACTGGCAGACTCAGCACCCGGTGATCCGTTCGGTGACGCCTGGGGACCATTGGAGCTACTGCTACAACCACGCCGCGACCGGCCAGCTGGTCTGACCGGTCGCGACGGGCCGCCCGTACTCAGCTGACGGCGAGCCCCTCGGCCCCGACGCCGGCGGTGACGGCCCCGAGACCGGCAACGGTCCCGAGCAGGCTCAGCGAACCGTCGGCGTTGACGTGGAACTCGTCGATCTCACCCGCGCCATTGGCCTCCTCGTACAGGAACTGGCCGTCCTGCGTGGCCGCGATGTCGACCGATCCGGCGCCCGTCGTGGCCGTGACGCCTGAGGCGTCGTGCAGGGTCA
>JAWWOM010000464.1:0-5367 GCA_033851655.1 Frankiales bacterium | reverse complement strand
ACCGGATGAAGGCCAAGGTCCAGGACGAGCTCAAGCAGCACTTCCGGCCCGAGTTCCTCAACCGCGTCGACGACACGATCGTGTTCCACCAGCTGTCGACCGACGACATCATCCAGATCGTCGACCTGATGCTCAACCGGGTCGACACCCAGATGAAGAACAAGGACATGGGTCTCGAGCTGACCCGCAACGCCAAGGAGCTGCTGGCGGAGCGCGGCTACGACTCGTCCCTGGGTGCACGGCCGCTGCGCCGCACCATCCAGCGCGAGATCGAGGACGCGCTGTCCGAGAAGATCCTGTTCGGCGAGCTGCGTCCCGGCCAGATCGTGGTCGTCGACACGGCTGACGGCGACGACGGCCGCAAGGTGTTCACGTTCCGCGGCGAGGCCCAGCCGGCCGAGCTGCCGGACGTGCCGCCGGTGGCGGTCGAGGCAGCGATCGCGATCGACGGCAGGATCGAGAACGTCGGTCCCGCCCCGTCCACCGCTCCGCCGACCGTCGAGCCGCCGGACTAGGCAGCACGCCCCACGCAGTCCCTCGATGGCCCCGTTCTCCCCCGGAGAGCGGGGCCATCGGGGGTTGCGTCACAGACCGGGCAGGCTGAACGACCCGCCGGCGCGCTCGACCAGGCCGTCCTCGAGCAGGCCGGCCAGCGAGCGCTCGCGTTGGACGTCGTCGGCCCAGACCGCGGTCAACGCCTCTGGCGGTACGGGACCCTCGGCCTCCCGGAGCACGGCGAGCAGCCGCCCCCGCACCTGCCGATCGGTGCCGGCGTAGGACTGTGGCCTGCGCGCCGGCCCGTCCGGCGGAGGGCGGCCGGCGGCCTGCCACGCGCACCGGGACGCGAGCGGGCACTCCGTACAGCGCGGTGCCCGGGCGGTGCAGACGAGGGCCCCGAGCTCCATGATGGCCACCGAGTAGGTCGCTGCCTCCTCGGCGGGGCCGGGCAGCACCGACTCGGCGAGCGCCCACTCCGCGGCCGTGACCGAGGCAGGCGCGTCGGCGCGGCCGGACAGGCAGCGGGCGAGCACCCGTCGGACGTTGGTGTCCAGGACGGCGTGCCGCTGCCGGTGTGCGAACGCCGCCACCGCGCGGGCGGTGTAAGCGCCGACGCCCGGCAGTGCGAGCAGGTCCGGCAGTGACGACGGCACGGCACCACCGTGCAGGGTGTCGATGGCCACCGCCGCCGCGTGCAGCCGGAGGGCCCGCCGGGGGTAGCCGAGCCGGCCCCATTCCCGTACGGCCTCCCCTGCCGGTTCGTCGGCCAGCGCTGCCGGGGTCGGCCAGCGGCGCAGCCACGCCTCGTAGACCGGCTCGACCCGCGCGACCGGCGTCTGCTGCAGCATGAACTCGCTGACCAGCACGGCCCAGGCACTGGTCCCCGGCCGTCGCCACGGCAGGTCGCGCGCCCGTTCCCCGTACCACCGCCTGACCACGACCTCGAGCGGCGGGTCGACCAAGAGGTTCATCCAGCCGATCCTCGCACGGCGCGGCACCGTGGACCGGGTCGCGGTCCGGCCTAGCATCGCCTGCATGGACAGCAACCCGCTGCTCAACCCGGTCGGGTCGTTGCCGCCGGAGGTCTACTGGCGGCGCCGAGCCTGGGCCGGCATCCTCGCGGTCCTGGTGATCTGGTTGGCCTGGAGCTGGCTCCCGGGCAAGGGCGGCGGCGCCAACGCTGCCCAGTCCCAGAAGGCCACGTCGGGGACCGGGGTGGTGGCCAGCCCGACGGTGACCCCGACGCCGGTCGCGACGACAGCGACGACCGTGGCCCCCGTGGTTCCCGTCGTGACCACCGCCGCCCAGCCGCCGCCCACCGTGACCTCGCCGCCGCCGACCGGCACGGGCGCCGCGGCGACGACGCCCAAGTGCACCGGGGCCTCGCTCAGGATCACCCTGACCACCGACCACACGGTCTACGCGGCCGGAGTCAACCCGCACTTCGTGCTGAACGTCACCAACGCCGGCCCCGCTGCCTGCCTGGTCGACGTCGGCACGACCAACCGTGGCTTCCTGGTCACCTCCGGCACCGACCGGATCTGGTCCTCGACCGACTGCACCACGACCTCGCCGAACGTCGCGACGTTCAAGCCCAAGGACTCGGTGAGCTACGCCCGCAACTGGACCCGGCAGCGCTCCTCTGCCGCGGGTTGCGCCGCCGCGGGCACCGGCGCCCGTCCCGGCACGTACAAGGTCGTCGCCCACCTCGGGGACCTGATCAGCGCCCCCGCCGTGTTCCGCCTGGCCTGACCGCACTCAAGGACAGGCCCGGGCCGGTCGACACTCCGTGAGTAGTGCGCGCCTTCGGGTGCGCCTTCGCCGTCGGGCCTGCGCCCGCGGCTGGATGCCGTCCGGAGGAGCAGGGTGATCGGGAGTACGGTGCCCTCCACGCCATCAGCGGTGGGGCTCGGCGTGGTCGTCGTGGACGACTCGCCGGTGCAGCGCCGGTTCCTCCGCGCGATGATCGACGCCGACCCTGAGCTCACGGTCATCGGCGAGGCCCGTACGGGCAAGGAGGCGGTCGCCCTCGTCGAGCGGCTGCATCCCGTCGTCGTGCTGATGGACCTCGACCTGCCGGTCATGAACGGCATCGAGGCGATCGAGCGGATCATGGCCATCCAGCCCACGCCGATCGTCGTCTACTCGGCCTTCGTCGCCGGGCCGGACAACGCCAACGGGCTCGCGGCCCTGGCCGCCGGTGCCGTCGACATCGTCGCCAAGCCCTCGCCCCGGGAGTCGGAGGACCTCGACGCCTACGCGGAGTCGTTGCGCCGCCGGCTGCGGGTCGCCAGCAGGGTGCGCGTGATCACCCACGTCCGCGGCCGGCTGAAGTCGACCGCCCTTTCCGGCGCCGCCCTGCCCGCCGCCCCCGTCGAGGAGCCGGTCGCCGTCCAGCGGGCGCCGGCCACCCGTGCCGCCGAGCCGGCGGCCAACCGACCGCCGCGCGCCGTCCCCGCTGAGCCGGGCCAGCAGCAGATCGACCTGATCGCGATCGGGGTCTCCACCGGCGGCCCGCAGGCGCTGGCCAGCCTGCTCAGCGCCCTGCCGGAGACGCTGACCCAGGCCGTGCTGATCGTGCAGCACATGGCCGATGGCTTCCTCGAGGGTCTCGCCCAGTGGCTGGACAGCCAGTGCGCGCTGCCGGTCGGGGTGGGCGAAGGCGGCAAGCGGCTGCAGCCCGGCACGGTCACCCTCGCTCCCGGCGGCCTCAACCTGATCATCCACGAGCGGCTGCGGGTGACCTGCGAGGTGCCCCCGCCCTCCCAGTTCCACATCCCCGGCATCGACCCGACGTTCAGGTCGATCGCGCACCACGTCGGCCCGGCCGCCATCGGCGTCATCCTCACCGGCATGGGCCGCGACGGCGCTGCCGGTCTCAAGGAGATGCGCGACTGCGGCGCCATCACGGTCGGCCAGGACGAGGCCAGCAGTGCGGTGTACGGGATGCCAGGTGCGGCCAAGGCCCTCGGTGCGATCGAGCACGAGCGTCCGCTGTCCGAGATCGCCTCGCTGCTGCTGAGCCTGGTCCAGGCGCCGGTCTGGCGGGTGACCCGATGAAGCTCGACCTCACCGACTCGGACTTCGCCCGGTTGACCCGGTTCCTGCACGACGTCGCGGGCCTGGTGTTCGACGACACCCGCCGGGACTCGCTGGGCTACGCCCTCGGCGAGCGGCTGCCCCGTACCGCGTTCAGCGAGGTGACGCCGTACCTCGACCACGTGATGAGCCCCGAGGGTGCGGAGGAGCGGCAGCAGCTGCTCGACGAGGTGACGATCCCGGAGACCTACTTCTTCCGCAACCCGCCGCAGATCCGGGCCCTCGGCCGGCAGGTGCTGCCGGAGCTGGTACGGGCCAACGCGGAGTCCAGACGGCTGGTCATCTGGAGCGCCGGCTGCTCGACCGGCGAGGAGCCGTACACGGTCGCCATGCTGTTGCTCGAGCTGATCCCCGACCACCGGGACTGGGACATCCGGATCGTCGCCACCGACGTCTCCCAGCGGGCGCTCGCCGCCGCGCGCAGGGGCAGGTACGGGCAGCGGTCGGTGCAGCTCGCGGACGCGGAGCGGGTCGGCCGGTTCTTCGACTACGAGAATGGCGACTACGTGGTCAAGCCCGAGGTGCGGGCGCTGGTCACCTTCCGGCACCACAACCTGGTCACCGACCCGTCGCCGTTCCTGACCCGCGAGATCGACCTCGTGCTGTGCCGGAACGTGACCATCTACTTCAACCGCGAGACCACCCGTGGGCTGATGGAGCGGTTCCACCGGTCGCTCACCGACGGCGGCTACCTGTTCCTGGGCCACGCCGAGACGCTCTGGCAGATCACCGACGCGTTCCGGCTGGTGACCCTCGGGGACGCCTTCGTCTACCGCCGGGTCGACCCGCCCAAGGTCGAGCGCAAGATCGGGCTCGGCTCGCTCAAGGCCTTCGGCTGGCGCAACGGGGCAGGGCCGGAACGGGTCGAGCTGCCCGTGCCGGCCCCGCCTGCGGAGCTGCCGGCCCCTGTCCCGACGCCGAGCCTGCTCGCCCGGCTGCAGATCCCGGTACGGGAACCGGCTGCTGTTCCGGCGCCGGCGGCGCCGGTCATCGACTACCTGCCGAGCCTGCAGCTGGTGCATCAGGAGCTCGCCGCCGGCCGCTACCTGCTCGCCGCCGAGATGGCGGAGTCGTTGGCGTCGCGGGAGCCGTTGCTCGCCGAGGCGCACTACCTGCGCGGGATGGCGCTGTGCAACCAGGGACGCGACCGCGATGCGCTGGACAGCCTGCGCAAGGCGGTCTACCTCGACTCGAATGCCGGCTTCGCGCACTTCCTGCTGGCCGGGGCGCTGGCCCGGCTCGGCGAGAGCACCGCCGCCGCCGCCTCGTACCGGGCTGCCGCAGACACCCTCGGCCGGCGGGCGGGTGACGCCGTCGCCGCCGAGCTCGGTGGCCGGTCGATCGCCGAGCTCATCGTGCTGTGCCGGTCCCTGGCGGGCTCGGCGGAGGAACGGACCAGGGGCACAGTGGCGGGAGGCCGATGATGGACGGTGGTTACGTGACGTTCCGGCTGGGGGAGCGGATCTACGCCGCAGCCCTGCCGGCCGTACGGGAGATCGTCCGGCTGGAAGGGCTCGAGGAGCTCCCCGGCATGACGGCCCCGCTGGTCGGCGTGCTCGAGCTGCGCGGCTTCCCGCTGCCGGTCCTCGACGGCCGGCCGCTGCCCACCGGCGGCGCGCCCCGGACCGGCGATGTCCTGGTCCTCGAGGCGACGTCCTCGTTCGACGCGGTCGGCGTCGTCGTCGACCGGGTGGTGTCCGTGCTCGACGAGGGTGAGCTGCGCAAGAACTCCGTCGCTGCGCCGCTGGGGTCGTTGCCGGCGTACGTGGT
>JAWWOM010000457.1:0-6667 GCA_033851655.1 Frankiales bacterium | reverse complement strand
ACTGTCGTGGGTTTCGCGGTCTCCCTGCGGCGCGCCGTCGCCGCCTTCCGGCTGGCGTCGCTGCTCTACGCCGGCCTGGTGATCCTGCACAACGAGGGCGGCTACGCCCACCCGCTGCTCGGCTGGGTGGCCTACGCGGTGATGGCCGGCTGGACGGTGGTCATCACCACGACCTACGCGAACGGCGGCATCCGGCGCCCGGCGTGGCTGACCGCCGACCTGCTGGTGGCGTTCGCCCTGATCCTCGCCACCGTGCTGGTCGAGCGGCAGTCCCGGATCGCCGGCGGGGCACAGACCCTGTCGGTGACCTGGTCGGTGGTGCCGGTAGCCGCCTGGGCTGCCGCCTGGGGGCCGGCCGGCGGCCTCGGCGCCGGGCTGGTGATCTGCCTCGGCGACGTCCTCGAGCGCGGGGACTTCACGGCGTCCATCGCCAGCAACAGCGTCTACGTGCTGCTCACCGGACTGGTCATCGGCTATCTCGCCCACTTCGGCGTACGGGCCGAGCGGGCGCTCAACGAGGCGACCGAGACCCAGGCGGCGACGGCGGAACGCGAGCGGCTGGCACGGGACATCCATGACAGCGTGCTCCAGGTGCTGGCGCTGGTGCAGCGGCGTGGCCTCGAGATCGGCGGCGACGCGGCCGAGCTGGCCCAGCTGGCGGGGGAGCAGGAGTCCGCGCTGCGGGCTCTGGTCGGCGCACCCCCCCAGCGCAGGGTGGCAGGTGAGCCGGTCGACCTGCGCGAGCTGCTCGCCCCGAGGGCGAGTGGTTCGGTGATGCTGTCGACGCCGGCAACCCCCGTACTGCTGCCGCAGAACTACGCCGAGGAGCTCGCCGCAGCGGTCGGGGCCGCTCTGGACAACGTGCGCAACCACGCCGGTGAGAACGCCAAGGCCTGGGTGCTGGTGGAGGACGAGCCCGGGCAGGTCGTGGTGACCGTGCGCGACGACGGGGTCGGGATGGCGATGGCCCGGCCGCTCCAGGCAGCCGGAGCCGGGCGACTCGGACTCGCCCAGTCCATCCGTGGCCGCGTGTCGGACCTCGGAGGTGAGACAGTGATCACGTCAGCCCCGGGGGAGGGCACCGAGATCGAGCTGCGGGTGCCCCGTCCCCGGTCAGCGCCGACTCGGCCGCGACGTACCCCGCGGTTCGGTCGGGCCCGATCCGAGAGGTGATCGTGAGCACACCGACTGTTCCGGGGACCCCCGAGTCGGGGCCGGCCTCGCCCTCCCGCGGGGTCGGGGTCATGGTCGTCGACGACCACCCGATCTGGCGGGACGGCGTGGCCAGAGACCTCGAGGAGGCCGGCTACCGGGTCGTCGCGACGGCGGGCGACGGGGAAGCCGCCGTACGGATCGCCGCCGCTGCCCGCCCGGACGTGCTCGTCGTCGACCTGCAGATGCCCAAGCTGTCCGGCGTCGAGGTCACCCGGCAGGTCATCGCGGCCAACCCTGCCGTACGGGTCCTGGTGCTGTCCGCGAGTGGCGAGCAGGCAGACGTGCTGGAGGCGGTCAAGGCCGGCGCGCTGGGCTACCTGGTCAAGTCGGCCAGCCGCGCCGAGCTGATCGACGCCGTGGCCCGTACCGCCGCCGGCGAGACGGTCTTCACCGCCGGACTGGCCGGCCTGGTGCTCGGCGAGTTCCGCCGGCTGGCCACCGGCGGTCCCGACAGCTCGGAGCCGGCGCCCATCCTCACCGAGCGGGAGACCGAGGTGTTGCGGCTGATCGCCAAGGGGATGACCGCCAGAGCAGTCGCCGAGAAGTTGTTCATCTCCCATCGCACGGTGCAGAACCACGTCCAGAACACCTTGAACAAGCTGCAGCTGCACAACCGGGTCGAGCTCGTGCGCTACGCGATCGAGCAGGGCCTGGATGACTGAGCCGACCGGAGGAACCTTGGCGCGACCCGCGGCTGACCTCGCCCAATGCCGGGCCGCGCACGCCCGGCTGCTCGAGACCGTCTCCGGTCTGGACGAAGTGACCCTGCGCGGCCCGAGCCTGCTGCCCGGCTGGACCGTCGGACACGTCCTCGGTCACCTCGCCGGCCACGCGGACAGCATCGTCCGGCGCATGGTCGGCGTGATCGAGGACCGCGTCGTCGACCAGTACCCCGGCGGTCCACAGGCCCGGGCCGCTGAGATCGAGCGGCTGGCGGCCCTGCCGCTGGACGAGCTGGTGCAGGCCGTACGAGGCTCCGCCGACCGGGTCGACGCGATCTTCGAGCAGGTGCCGGACGATGCCTGGGAACGGGTCAGCCGGTCGGTGTCCGGCAAGCTGGTGGCCGCGTCCAGGCTGCCGTTCTCGCGGCTGCGCGAGGTCGAGGTGCACCACACCGACCTGGGCCTCGGTCACCCGCCGTCGGCCTGGCCCCCCGTGATCGCGGAGCGCTCGCTGCCGGACGTCCTGGCCGGACTCCCCTCCCGTACCGATCCGGGGGCGCTGCTGGCCTGGGCGCTCGGCAGGGGTCCCGCACCCGAGCTGCAGCCCTGGAACTGAAGGCGTGCGCCACCTGACGGAATAGTTGCAGGTGCAACGACCTTGTCAGGTGCCAGGTCGCTGGACGGGCAGCGACCACGGACCGCCAGGGAGAGAACCGCATGAGCAGGAACGCTGCGACCGCTCAGGACGTCGACATCCGACGCTCCGATGACCGGGCCGGGAGCAACTTCGGCTGGCTCGACTCCAAGCACTCGTTCTCCTTCGGTCAGCACCGCGACCCGGCGAACACCCACCACGGCCTGCTGCTGGTGAACAACGACGACATCGTCGACCCTGGCACCGGCTTCGAGACCCACCCACACCGGGACATGGAGATCGTCACCTGGGTCCTGCAGGGGTCTCTCGTGCACCAGGACTCGACCGGCCACTCCGGCGTGATCTATCCCGGTCTGGCCCAGCGGATGAGCGCCGGCAAGGGCATCCTGCACTCGGAGAAGAACGACTCCTGGCGACTGGCGGGGGAGCAGCACCGGGATCCGGTGCACTTCGTGCAGATGTGGGTCGCGCCGGACGAGGGCGGCATCACCCCCGGCTACGAGCAGCTCGAGATCGACGGCGAGCTGCTGGCCGGCGGTCTCGTGCCGGTCGCCTCGGGCATGGCCAAGCACGACGGAGCCGCCGCGATCCGGATCAAGAACAGGTACGCCGCCCTGTACGCGGCGCGGCTGCAGCCCGGTGACACGGTGCAGCTGCCCGAGGCGCCGTACCTGCACCTGTTCATCCCGCGCGGAAGCGTGACCCTCGAGGGCGCCGGCCCGCTCGAGACCGGCGACGCGGTGCGGTTCACCGCCACCGGTGGGCAGCGGGTCACCGCGACGGAGGCCGCGGAGATCCTGGTCTGGGAGATGCACGCCGGACTGGGCTGAGTCGTCGTACGTCCGACGAAAAGCCTTGCGCAGCAGGGCAACGCAGGCTGCTACTGCTGGAGCCCGTCCCAGGACCAGCGCGGCGCCGGCAGCAGCTCCTCGACGACGGAACCGTCGGGGCCGTAGGCCAGGACTTCGTCCACCGCCCACTCCATGTACGCGCGCAGGGTGGCCCGCAGCTCGGGATCGTCGGGCAGTCCGGCGTCGTCGGCGGCGAGCACGAAGCACTGGACGAAGCGGCGGCCCAGGTCTTCCATCGGCCCCTGTCCGGCGTGCATGCGCAGCATCAGCGAGTGACTGCCGCCGGCCTGCTCGTAGAGCGGCGGTCCGCCGAACACCTCTCCCCAGTAGTTGCCGAGCCGTGCCACGTGGTCCGGGTGCCCTGGGTGCGAGAACGGGTGGTTGAGCTCCGCGTCGTCCAGGCAGCGCTGGTGGTGCGCGGCGGCGAGAGCAAGGAAGGCGGGGGTGCCGCCCGCGTGCTCGAAGACACTCGGCCTGCTCACGGGACCAGAGCCTATCGCTGAACATTCGCCGTTGCAGGGTCTTCACCAGGGCGTGGCCACCAGAGCGACTCGTCCCTGATCCCGTACGGCGGTCTGGTGGTGGCGGTCGGCCCGGCTCTACTACCTATTCTCCTAGGGGGACTTTACCTATGTCCCTAGGCAGTATAGGTTGCCCCCATGTTGGACTTCCGGATCGAGACGACCAGCGGACTGGCCCCCTACCTGCAGCTGGTGCAGCAGGTGAAACAGGCGCTGCGGCTGGGCTGGCTGCAACCGGGCGACAAGCTGCCCACGGTGCACGAGGTCGCTGTCGGGGTGGCGATCAACCCCAACACGGTGCAGAAGGCGTACAAGGAGCTCGAGCACGAGGGGCTCGTCGTCGGTCGCCCGGGGCAGGGCACCTTCATCCAGCGCAGCCTCAGCCAGGCGACGCCGACGGACGTCTCCGGCCTGGGCCGCCGCCTCGAGCGTTGGATCGCAGCGGCACGCGCCGCCGGTCTCGACGAGGACGGCATCATGGACCTCGTACGGGCAACGCTGCGCCGCTACCGCGTCGAGGACTGCGCATGAACGCCGCCGTGCAGGTGACGGGTGCCGGCCGCCGGTACGGGGACTTCTGGGCGCTGCGGGACTGCACGCTGTCGCTGCCGAGCGGCTCGATCACCGCCGTCGTCGGTCCGAACGGAGCCGGCAAGACGACGCTGCTGAACATGCTGGTCGGTCTGCTGCCGGCCTCCGAGGGTGAGCTGCGCGTGTTCGGCGAGCCGCCCAGCGCCAAAGCGGAGTTCCTGGCGCAGGTGGGGTTCCTGGCCCAGGAGTGCCCGCTGTACAAGGAGTACACGGTCGCTGACATGCTGCGTTTCGGACGCGCGATGAATCCGCGTTGGGACGACGACCTCGCCCGGGCCCGGCTGGCAGCAGCCAAGGTCCCGCTCGACCGCCGGGCAGGCAAGCTCTCCGGCGGCCAGCGCGCCCAGGTCGCGCTGGCGCTCGCGGTGGCGAAGCGGCCACAGCTGCTGCTCCTCGACGAGCCGTTGGCGGCGCTGGACCCGGTGGCCAGGCGCGACTTTCTCAAGACCCTGCTGGACAGCGCCGTGGCCACCGGCATGACCATCGTGCTGTCCTCGCACCTGGTCGGCGAGCTCGCCCGGTTCTGCGACCACCTGATCGTGATCCGCGACGGGCGGCTGCGCCTGGTCGGTGAGCTGGACCAGCTGGTCGGCGAGCACCTGTGGGTCGGGGGGACGGCCGAGCAGACCGGGCGACTGCCCAGCGGCGTCGAGGTGCTCAGCCGCGTACGGCACGAGCGGCACACCAAGCTGCTCGTACGGAGCCCGGAGCCGCTGCTCAGTCCCGAGCTCACGGTCGGCCCGGTCGACGTGGAGGAGCTGGTGCTGGCCTACCTGGAGTCGCCCGATCTCGGCCCCGACCTGCACGACGTGTCGATCGGAGGGCTGTCATGATCTGGCAGACCTGGCGCCAGCACCGCGCCGAGGCGAGCGTCGCCGCCTTCATCCTCGTCGTGGTGAGCGCGGTCATGGTGGCGGTCGGCAATGCCGCCCGGAGCCGAGCCCATCTGCTCGGCCTCCCCGGCTGCCTCAGCAGCCATGGCGACTGCAGCAACGCGCTGGAACAGATGCACCAGCACTTCCACACGATCCCGCCGATCACCGGGTCGCTGATCGCCGTCCCGCTGCTCGCCGGGATGTTCTGGGCAGCACCCCTCGTGTCACGGGAGTACGAGGCCGGCACGCACCGGCTGGCCTGGACCCAGTCGGTCGCTCCGCTGCGCTGGATCACGACCAAGCTGATACTGATCTTCTCGGTGCTGGCCCTCGCCGCACTTGTGCTGGGCATCCTGGCCGCCTGGACGCTCAGCCCACTCAGCCCGGCGTTCGGCGGTCGCTACAACAGCACCTTGTACGACATCCAGGGCGTCGTGCCCGTCGCCTGCATGCTCTTCGCGCTGGCGCTCGGGGTCGCGACCAGCGCCCTGATCCGCCGTACCATCCCGGCGATGGCGGTCACGCTGGTCGGCTACGCGGCGGCCCGGATCCCGGTCCACTTCTTCCGTGCCCATCTCGCGCCGTTCGCCCGCTACAGCGCGACGGTCCCCGTGCGCGCGCTGACTGACCGCCCCGGAGGTTCTCCGCAGAGTCTTGGCGCAGCAACACTTCCGCCTGGTGCTTGGGTGAACAGCGTGAGCATCACCGACTCGGCCGGCCACTCGATCGCCACGGGAGGCGGCAACCTCGGCCTGCTGCTGCACTTCTGTCCCGACGCGAAGCCGGACAGCGCCGGCAACATCCACGTCACCTCGGCCTGTCAGCGCGTGCTCGACAGCTCGACCGTCCACGAGACCGTGCTCTACCACCCGTCCTCGCACTTCTGGCTGCTGCAGGCGGTCGAGAGCACGCTGTTCCTGGGCCTGGCCGCCGTCCTGGTGACCGTGGCCGTCCTCGTCGTCACCGGGCGGCATCCGGTCTAGCTGGCCCCATCAGTCGGCGGTGCGACGGTAGGTGCAGATCAGCACTCCGGTGCTGGCAGTGGTCGACGAGACGAGCTCGAGCGGGCGGGCCTTGCCGTCGTCAGGGAACAGGCGCTTGCCGCCGCCGAGCAGGACCGGCTCGATCATCAGCACGAGCTCGTCGACCAGGTCGTGCTGCACGAGCTGCGCGGCGAGTGACGCGCTGCCCCAGACCTGCAGCGCTCGGCCGTCCGTCGCCCGCAGCTCGCGCACCGCGCCGACCACGTCGTCGGGTGGCAGCAGCGTGGTGTTCCAGTTGAGGTCGTCTTGCGTGA
>JAWWOM010000431.1:0-2574 GCA_033851655.1 Frankiales bacterium | reverse complement strand
CCGTCCTGCTTTCCAGAGTTGCCTCGCCCGTACGGTTCGGCGGCCTGAGAGATTCCGGGGAGGTTGCTCCTTCGGCGCCCCACGCTGGCGTGCGTGAAGCTCTCCCGTACGGGGTTGTCAGCGTCTTTCAGGCTACCAGCGCCGCAGTGCTCAGGCACTCGTCCGGCGGCGGCGGCGCGTCGCCAGCTCGTCGCCGGCGTGGGCATCGGCCGGGTGCTCGCTCTCACCGGTGGCCCGCTCGGCGGGGAGCACGGCCAGCGATCCCTCGACCTCGCGCACGACGCGGCCGACTGCGATCCCGAACACACCTTGACCGCCCTGCACCAGGTCGACCACCTCGTCGGCCGACGTGCACTCGTAGACCGAGGCACCGTCGCTCATCAGGGTGATCTGGGCCAGGTCCTCGATGCCGCGTTCGCGCAGGTGCTCGACGGCGGCCCGGATGTTCTGCAGCGAGACCCCGGTGTCGAGCAGCCGCTTGACCACCTTGAGCACCAGGATGTCCCGGAACGAGTAGAGCCGCTGGCTGCCGGACCCGGCAGCAGCGCGCACACCGGGCTCGACCAGGCCGGTGCGCGCCCAGTAGTCGAGCTGGCGGTAGGTGATGCCGGCGGCCGAGCACGCCGTCGGGCCGCGGTAGCCGACGTCCTCGCCGGGCAGTGGCGGCAGGTCGTCATCGAAGAGCAGCCCCTGCCCACCGGTGGCCGGACGCTCGATCATCTGCGAGGGTACCGACGTCGGTTCCGAGCCCTCGGTGTCGTCGCTCATCCGGTGCCTCCCGTCGGGCCCACGGCACGCGGGCTCCCTGCCCTAGCGGGCGGACCAGCGCTGCAAAATCCGCAGGTGTTGCTGCTGTGAGAGCGACGCTAGCACCGGCAGAAGCACGCCGCTGTGATTCGCTTTCGGCGAGTCGCAACCCTAGACCTCAACTGGAGGGTACGAGGTCGGTACATCCTCGATCAGCCGATGTTGCCGCTGCCGGTCTGGAAGTCGTCCGGCGAGATGTTGTCCAAGAACTCCCGGAACCGCTCGACCTCGGACTCCTGCTCGTCCGCGATGACGATGCCGGCTTCGTCGAGCACGGTCTCGTCGGCGAAGATGGTCACGTCCGTGCGGACCGCCAGCGCGATGGCGTCCGACGGGCGGGCGCTGACCCGGACCCCGTTGGAGAAGAGCAGCTCTGCGAAGAAGACGCCGTCACGCAGCTCGGTGATGTGTACGGCGGTCAACTCGACGCCGAGGGCTGCCACGACGTCGCGCATCAGGTCATGGGTGAGCGGTCGCGGCGGGACGATGCCCTGCTGAGCGAACGCGATCGCCGTCGCCTCGACGGCACCGATCCAGATCGGTAGATAGCGCTCGCCGCTCGCCTCTTTGAGCAACACGATGGGCTGGTTGGCCGGCAGTTCGACCCGGACTCCGACCACGCTGAGCTCGTTCACCCGGATCCTCCTCCACCCACATCCGACCGTACACCGCGGCTGTTCCCGGCGACGACCGGCTGGGGCAGATGTGGCGTTCGGGCTCAGCGGGTGAGACCGGGCCGCACGCCCGCCTTGACCAGCGTGGCGTGCAGCTTGACGGAGAGTGCCGCGAGCTCGCGGACGACCTCCTCGGCCCGGGCCTTGGCCTCCGGGCTGCGCTGGCGGACCAGCGGTGAGACCACCTGCTCGAGCAGGCCGACCTCGCGGTCCGCCGCCGAGCGGAACAACCGCAGGTGCCGCGGCTCGATGCCGAACCGGGCCATCTCGGCGACGGTCTTGGCGATCACCAGGGCATCGCCGTCGTAGTGCTGACCGCCGGGGCGCGGGGCAACCAGTCCGTACTGCTCGAGCTGGTCCAGCGCCGCCGGGTCGAGGCCGGCCTCCTCCATCAGCTCGGCGCGGGACAGCCGGATCTCGGTGATGTCGCGGGCAAAGCTGTCAGCGCCCGGCAGCCCTTCTGCCGAGACGAGCGCCCGCGGCACCCGCGGACCGGTGCCGCCAGGAGCCGGCGGCTCGAGCCCGCGGTCCAGCGCCTCCAGATGTTGCTTGATCACCCGCAGCGGCAGGTAGTGGTCCCGCTGGGCGCCGAGCACGTAGCGCAGCCGGCCGAAGTCGTCGCGGGAGAACTTGCGGTAGCCGGACGCCGTCCGCTGGGGCTCGACCAGGCCCTCGGCCTCGAGGAAGCGGATCTTGGAGATCGTGACGTCAGGAAACTCCTGGCGCAGCGCGGCCAGGACTTCGCCGATGCTCATGGACCCCCGGGCAGCGGGCGATGCGCTCATCAGGCCACCGGTCCCTCGGTGCGGTGCGCGGTCAGGAAGACCAGCCGGAACTTGCCGATCTGCACCTCGTCACCGCTGGTGAGCTGGGCCTCGTCGATGCGCTCGCGGTTGAGGTAGGTCCCGTTGAGCGAGCCGACGTCGCGGACCAGGAACCGCTTGCCGGCGCGGTGGAACTCGCCGTGCCGCCGGGAGACCGTGACGTCGTCGAGGAAGATGTCGCTCTCCGGGTGCCGGCCGGCAGTCGTGAGGTCCTTGTCCAGCAGGAACCGGCTGCCCGCATTGGGGCCGCGCTTGACGACCAGCAGGGC
>JAWWOM010000420.1:0-8261 GCA_033851655.1 Frankiales bacterium | reverse complement strand
CAGCCCCCACCGTGACGTGGGCAGCGCACTTCGGGCAGCGAACATCGGTCACGTGTCCGTCTTCGGCACACCCGGCGGCCCCCTTGACCACCGGTTGCCTCGAGCCGGCGAGCGGATTAGGTGCCCGGCAACCCGTCACCCTCGCCCGACTCGCTCGTTTTCAGCGGGTGTCGGATGGGGTCGGCAGCCGCGCAAGGTCCGCGTCTCGAGGGGGGACGCGGCCTGCGCGGGGCCCCCTACTCCGACAGCCAGCGGTGCAGCCGACCGGCCATCGCGTCCCAGCCCCACTCGCGCTCGGCCCAGGCCCGGCCGACCACGCCCATAGTCCTGGCGGACACCTTGTCGAGCAGCAACTCGACGATCCGGCCGGCGATCTCCTCGTGGTTGCGGGGGTCGACCACGTAGCCGGTACGGCGGTCGAGCACGGCGTCCGGCGCGCCACCGGAACGGCCGGCGATCACCGGCAGCCCGCTCGCAGAGGCCTCGAGGAACACGATGCCGAGCCCTTCGACGTCCAGGCCGCCGCGTCGGGTCCGGCAGGGCATCGCGAACAGGTCGCCGGCGGCGTAGTGCTGGGGCAGCTCGTCCCAGTCGACCTGACCGGTGAAGAAGACGCTCTTGTCGAGGCCGCGGGCACCCGCCATGGCCTCCAGCCGCGCGCTGTACGGGCCCCCGGAGACGATCAGCAGCGCGGCGTCCGGCGCCTGCTCGAGCACCCGCGGCCACAGCGCGATCAGCGTGTCCTGGCCCTTGCGCCTGACCAGCCGGGACACGCAGACCACGACCGGCCGGCTGCCGAGGCCGTACCGCTCACGCACGGCCAGCCCGGAAACGGCAGGGGTGAACACCTCGGGATCGACCCCCGGCGAGAGCTGTTCGAGCCGGGCGCCCGGCGCTGCGACCTTGCCGACCGCCACCCGGCTGTGGTCGGTCAGGTAGGTGAGGACGTCGACCCTGCCACTGATCCGGCGCAGTGCCGAGGCGGCCCCCGGCAGCTTGGCCCAGCCGATCTCGTGCCCGTGGGTGCTGGCGACGACCCGTACGGCACCTGCCCTGCGCAGGCTGGGAGTCATCAGCGCCAGGGGTGCCGCCGCGCCGAACCAGACCGCCTCGCAGCTCTCCTCGCGTAGCAGCGCCGCGGCCCGCCTGGTCACGGCCGGCGTCGGGATCATCGGGTAGTGCGGGTGCCGCACGACGCGATAGGGCAGGGTTGCGTCGAACGACTCGTCGCCCTCGTGCCTCGACGTCAGCACCACGACGTCCTGCGCCGGAAGCCGTTCGACGATCTGGTGGACGAACTGCTGGATCCCTCCCGGCCGCGGCGGAAAGTCGTTGGTGATGACGAGGGTCCGCCTCATCGAGGGACGTCAGCCTGTGGCGGCGGGACCGGGACACCGTGCTGCTTGGCCCAGTCACGTGCCAGCCCGATGCGTTCAGGCGTCGACGGGTGACTGGCGAAAAGCCCGTACTGCAGGGGGTTTCCCTGCAGGCCACTGAGGTTGCTCAGCGTCAGCAGGATCTGGGTCCGCACGAAGTCGGCCGGGTCGCGGGTGAGGTCGAGGGAGTGCACGTCGGCCCTCGCCTCGATCCGGCGACTGATCAGGTTCTGGACGGGCGAGCCCAGGAAGGTCAACAACGTGACCAGGGCAATCGCCAACGCGACCGAGCGGCCGTCGGCCAGCTGAGCGACGTCCGGGAGGCCCACCCTGCGCAACAACGCCGGCCAGGTGATCAGCAGATAGAGCAGGCACACCGCGCCGGCGGACCCCAGTGCTCCCTCGATCGTGCCGTGCAGCACGTCGTTTCGCTTGGCATGGCCGAGCTCGTGGGCGACGACCAGCTTGATCTGCGCCTCCGGCACGCCGGGACGCACCAGGGTGTCGTAGAGGACGATCCGCTTGGTGGCGCCGAAGCCTGATACGTAAGCATTCTCGGCCGTGGTGCGGCGCGACGCGTCGGCCACCAGGATCTGCGACACCTTGACGTGGTCCGCGGCCGCGAGCTGGAGCAGGGAGGTCCGCAGCTCGCCGTTGGGCAGCGGGGTGAAGGTGTTGGAGAGCGGCTCGATGAGTACGGGGTAGGCGAACGAGATGGCCAGCACCAGGGCGGCGACCAGCCCGGCGGCACCCGCCCACCACCAGCGCGGCAACCAGTGCACGAGCGCATAGGCGAGGGCGAGCACCGGCAGGCCGATGGCGAGGGTCAGGCCGAGCCCGCGCAGCTGGTCGAGGGTCCAGGACGACCAGTCCTGGTTGGAGATGCCGAACCTGCGCTGGACACTCTCGCTCCACGCGTTGAACGGCACCTCGAGCAGCTTGACCAGCACCAGCAGGACGAACCCACCGCCGACCACGCGCCAGCCCCAGCCGCCGCCGAAGGGCCGCGCGATCGCTGTGACCAGCCGGGTGCCCCACGGGGTGAGCCCGATCAGCAGTGGAACCAGCACCGTGATGGCGTAGGCGAGGTAGGCCGGCGGATGCACCTGCGAGCGGTAGCTGTTCAGCCGCTGCAGCTCCACCGGGCTGAAGTCGGTGCTGATCGACTCGGCGACCCGACCCCCGGGCACCGGGCCCGGCAGGGGCGACCACGGCGTCGTCACCACCACGACCACCACGAAGGCGACGAAGAGCACGATCATCGCGGCGAGCGCGGTCATCCGGGGGGTCGTCACCTGTGCGACGCTCCCACACTCACTGCAGGGTCGCCTTCAGGTAGGAGATCCACGACCTGGTGAACGTGGCCTGGTCGGTGTGCAGCACCTGGGCGAACGCGCTCCGCACCGCCTCGGCCGGGGTCCCGTCAGCCGTGCCGACCTGGCGGTAGAACGCGATCAGCGTGGCCTCGTCGCTCCGGCTGACGATGAACCGGCAGGCCAGCCATGCCTCTTCGTAGTCCAGCGACAGGGTGGAGCCGGCCCGAGCGAAGTCCGCCGACGAGGGCAGCGCCGTCGGCAGGTGGCCGGCGTCGACCGCGTGGGCCAGCTCGGCGGCGTCGAAGCGGAGCGAGCTGCTGGTGCCCTTGAAACCCACGTAGTCGGCGAGCCCCTCGACCAGCCAGGTCGGAGAGCTGGCACCGGTGACGGCCCGGCTCGCGACGTGGGTGATCTCGTGGGTGATGACCACCCGCCGGCCGAGCGCGCCAAGCGTGCCGAAGGTCTTGGGGTTGATCGCGACCCGGTCGCCGACCGCGTTGGCCGCACCTGGTGACCCGCCGATCTCGGCGGTGGCCAGGGCCGCGATCTGGGACAGGTCCTGGCTGGTGCCGACGATCCGGCGCAGCTCGTCCTGACTGTCCGGGACCAGGATCACCACCAGGCGCGCCCAGCCGGTGCCCCAGAACGCCGTGACGCGCGGCACCGCGGCGTCGGCCGTCGAGGCCAGGGTGTGTGCGAGCGCGGCACTGGCCGGGTGCGCCAGCACCAGACTGCGCTGGCCGTGCACCACGATGACCGGCCCGAAGTCCCACAGGTCGCGTCCGGTGGTGAGGCCCTTGGCCGCGCCGTCGGTGTCACCGGCCAGTCGCCAGGCTCCGTCACCGGTGCTGCCGGTGCTGCCGGTGCTGAAGGTGAGGTAGTCACGAACCGCTGTCGGCCGCGGGTCGAACCCGCGCAGCGCGTAGCGGAGGGTGACCGCCACCAGCAGCCGGCCGGAGCTCAGGACCGTCGCGGCTGCGACGTCGGAGTCGTCGACTTCGTAGTAGTACGAGGCGAAAGGCACCGCGGCGGTGTTCGTGAACACCGCCAGCTGGGCCTGCCGGTAGGCCGTCGCCGCGGGGTCGAGGGTGGCGGTCCAGCCGGCCAGGTCGCGGTGCAGCAAGGCGGCCGAGCGCCGGGCCAGGACCGCCCGGACGGCAGCCGCCCGGCGGGGGACGAGATCCGGGTCGGCGGTGCTGGCCGGCGCCCCCGTCGCGCTGGGCGCGGCTGACCCCGTCGCCGAGGGGGTGCTGAGCGGCGGCCGGGGCCGGACGCCCGGGGTGGGGGCCGCCGTGGTCGCGGCCGGAGCAGCCACCTCGGAGGGCCGCCTGCTGCCGTCCCGCCCGGTGAGCAGGAGGCTGCCGGCCACGAGCAGCACCAGGAGCACGAGAACCGCCACAGCGAGTCGGCGGCCGGGTCCCGTACGGGACCGGTGTCCGTGCCTGCCGCGGTCCAGCCCGCCCGGACGGCTCAGCGGCACCTGGTCGGAAGCCGGCTGGTGCCCCTCCGCATCGCCGTCGCCGTCCACTCCCCCATGGTAAGGCTCGCTCAGCCGGCCTCGGCGCTGCGCAGCACCAACCGAAGCGGCGGCACCAGGCCGCCGCCGGCCAGGGCGTCGAGCGCTCGCCGCTCGGTGTCGTCGATCTCCATCACTCCCGGCGGCATGCCGAGCAGCACGGTCATCACGCAGCCGGAGCACGCGTCACCGCGGACCTGGCAGCTGTCGCAGTCGATCAGCATCGGAACCTCCTCGTCGGCCTTCGGGACCCTCAGGTGCAGGGTCGCGAGGCGCGGTGCCTGTCGTCGTGAAGGACGCTAGGAGAGGGCACCGACAGTTTCTGACCGGAGTGGACCGGTCAGATCTGGAAGCCGGAGACGACGACCCGCAGGGCGTCGGACATCTCGGAGAGCCGCTCGGCGGCCTCCCTGGTCGTCACCGCCACCGCCGACGTCTGGTCGGCGGCAGTGGCAACGGTGACGATGGACTCGGCGATCTGTCCGGAGCCGGCGGCCGCCTGGCTGACGCCCCGCGCCACCTCTGCCCCGATGACGGTGTTCTCCTCGACCGCGGCACTGATCGTCTGCTGGTGGGCGGAGATCTCCTGCAGGACGGCGCCGATCTCCCCGGCGACACCCACGGCCGAGGCGGTGCCGTCCTCGATCGCCGCGAGCAGGGCAGCCGCACGGTGGGTCGCCTCCGCCGTCTCCCGGCTCAGGTCCTTGACCTCGGCGGCGACGATCGCGAAGCCGCGCCCGGCATCGCCGGCCCTGGCGGCCTCGATCGTCGCGTTCAGCGCGAGCAGGTTGGTCTGTTCGGCGATGCTGGCGATCATCGTGACGATCTCCGCAACGCCGGCGGAGGTGTTCTGCAGGCCGGCCATCGACGCCGACATGGTTGTCGCGAGCTCGGCGGCAGAGGCACACACCGTGGCTGCGTCGGCTGTGGTGACGGCGATCTCGCGCATGCTGTCCGCCATCTGTGAGACACCGGTCGCGGCGACCTCGACGCTGGTGCCGATCTGGCGGCCGGCGACGGCGACCTCGCCGGCCAGTGCTGCACTGTCGGCGGCCTGGGCCCTGGTCTGCTCGCTGCCGGTGGCCAGGCCGGAGGCTGCGATCTGCAGCGCGTCGGCGTGGTCGCTCATGACGGCGAGGGTCTCCCGCATCCTGCCCATGGCGACGGCGGCCCAACGGGCGGTCGCCCCGATCTCGTCATCCCCGTCGGGCGGGATGACGGTGGTGAGGTTGCCCTCACCCACGGCTTCGAGGGCATCGCCGACGCGGCGCAGCCGGCGGGCGATCGAGGAGGAGAAGCGCAGGGAGGCGAGCAGCAGTGCGACGACGGTCACCGCCACCAGGGCGATCAGCCACGGCAGCTCACGCCAGGCACCAGGACCCTGCGGGACGACGTAGGTCTCGACCGACCAGTGGTTGAGGTCGCCCTCCACCGTGGCGACCGACCGCACCGACATCTGGGCGCCCGGGACGTGCAGCGGCGTGTACGGGGCGAACGGCTGCGCGACGATCGGGACCCGGCTTCCCGTGTCGGCGATGACGACGTGCCGGGTGGTGTCGACGATCCGGCCGCGCATGCCCTTGCCGAGCGATGCCGCCAGCACCTGGCGCATGCCCTCGATGCTGGTCTCGAAGTGCAGCAGGGCGACGACCTTGCCGTTCTGGAAGATCGGGGTGGCGTTCGGGAAGACCCAGCGCCTCGAGTCCGGCGAGACATAGGGGACGCCCTGGTAGACCTGCCCGTCGGCGAGCGCGAAGGTCGGCTTGAAGAACGGGTTGCCGGTCTCGTCCGGCGAAAGGGTGGAGACCGGCGCCGCGACCCCTTCGACCATCCGGGCCTGCTCGGGGCCGGCGGCGTCGATGAAGCACGCCTCGTCGGTCAACGACGCGTCCAGCTGGAACACCCGCACCAGTGCGGCGTCGACGGTCGCGCGCATCGACGGACGGGCAGCGGGGTCGGCGTACCAGCGGCTGAGGACCTCGTTGTCGGCGGCGAGGAGCAGCCGGTAGTGCTGCTCGTGGAAGATGCCGGCCAGCTGGACGGACGCAGACGTGGCTCGCTCGTCCGCGGTGGTCCGTGCCTGCTTGCTGATGTCGCCCTGGGCCTGCCGGATCGTCATGCCGACACCGATGGCGAACGGGAGCACCCCGGCGGTCAGGACGCCGAGGGCGATCTTGCTACGCAGGGACATGCTGCCGTGGGCAGCTCTCCGCTTCATCTGCCTGTTATCGGAGACAACCGGCAGAACCTGAGCGGCTGGGGTCAGCCTCTTGCCAGCCGGCGCAGCAGCGCAGCCGAGCCGACCGGGCGGGCCCCCATCGCGCGCACGCTGTCGGCCACCTCGCGATCGGAGGACACCACGACGACCGGGCGGCCCACCGGTTCGGCGCGGACCAGCTCGCGGATCAGGTCGTCGGCGATCTGGCCGGGCGCGGAGAAGAGCAGCCGAACCCCGCGAGGGGCGGCAGTGGCCACCGGCGAGTCCCGTACGGCGCCGTCGAACACCGCGGTCATCTCTACCCCGGTCTGCGCTGCGAGCCCGGAAAGCCCTGCCAGCAAGCGGTTGCGCTGCGCCTCGAGAGTCAGCGTGCCGTAGCCGGCCTTGGTCACGTTGTAGCCGTCGACCACGACGTGGACCCCCGGCACCCGCAGCAGCTGGTCCAGCAGTGCCGGGTCGTCGCTCTCGAAACCCCTCAGCGTGACGCCGCTGAAGCCGTCGTCGCCGGCGCCCGCTGGTTGCACACGGTCGGCCGGGCGCTGGGTGGGCGGTGACACGGCGAGCTCGCGGCGCAGGCCACTGGCCGCGTTGACCAGTGTGTCCAGCAGCAACCACACCCGGGCGTCGTCGGAGCCCCTGCCCTCACGGGTGGCCGACCGGGCAGCCACCAGTGCCTGCTCCGCGGCGCCGAGCTTGGCCCGCAACCGGCGGGTCTCGGCCTCGGCCGCCTGGGCGGCCAGCACCGCCGCGTCGCCGGCGGCCCGGTCCTTGGCTGCCGAGGCCGCGAGCGCTGCCAGCTCCTTGTCGGCCCTACGGGCCCGTTCCCTCGCGTCACCGAGCCGCCTGCGCAGCTCGTCGTGCTCGCGACGCAGGGCCAGGAGCTCGGCGCGCAGCCTGCCGACCTCGGCCCGGGCCGCGCTGTCCTCCCGTACGGAACCTGCCTGGCGGCTCGATGCCAGCCGCTGCTCGCGTTCCTCGGCGGAGCGCTGTTCCTCGACCAGCGTCTCCTCGGCGCGCAGGACGATGTCCTCCCAGCCGGCGGGGCGCAGCAGGTAGGCCAGTGCCGCGACGTCGGCCGGCGGGGCGGCCGGCACCGTCGCGCCCCCTGCCACGGCTGCGGCCAGGTCCGGGAGCGCCAGGCGCACCCGGTCGGCGACCCGCTGCCGGAACACCGGGTCGAGCTCCAGCGCCGTCGCCAGCGGCACGGCCGCCAGCCGTGCCCTGCGTACCGGGGTGAACCGCGCGAAAGGCCGCAACGACAACGGGATCTCGTCGGCAGCCGACGATGCCATGGCCCCCAGCGCGTCGGCGGCGAGCGCCACCGCACGGACCCGTACCGCCCCGTTGAGGTGGACGACGACCGGCGGCTCCTGCGCTTCCTGACTGCTCACGACCGCCTCCCTCAGCAGCTCGTACGGTGCGTACCTCTTGCCGCATTGTGATCCCGATCCCCTGAAAAAGCGGGCTGTTTGGGTCAGGCGCTCAGCGTGGCATCACGCTTTTGTCGGAGGCCAGCCCTAACGTCCGAGACGTGGCACGACTTCCCGAGCTGAGCGCGACCGGCTTCCCGGCGCAATACCAGCCGACCTTCGACGAGCTCGGCACTCCTTTGCGCGAGGTGACCTTCGTCGTGGTCGACCTTGAGACGACCGGCGGATCACCCGCGGCCTGCGCGATCACCGAGATCGGCGCCGTCAAGGTCCGCGGTGGCGAGGTCCTCGGGACCTTTCAGACCCTGGTCAACCCCGACCAGCTGATTCCGCCGTTCATCGCGGTGCTGACCGGCATCACCCAGGGCATGGTCGCCTCGGCACCCCGGATCGAGGGCGCCCTGT
>JAWWOM010000408.1:0-4512 GCA_033851655.1 Frankiales bacterium | reverse complement strand
CGGGTCCCGCGGGGCGCCGTACGGGTCGGCCGGGTCGGGGTCGATGGGCACCAGCAGGCCGGTCGAACCGTCGGCGACGACCTCGGGGATGCCGCCGGTCGCGGTGGCGACGACCGGCGTCTCGCAGGCCATCGCCTCGAGGTTGACGATCCCCATCGGCTCGTAGATCGAGGGGCAGACGAACACGCTGGCGGCGCTGAGGAACTGGACCGCCTCGCCCTTGGTCACCATGTCCGGCACCCAGACCACTCCGGTACGGGAAGCCTGCAGCTCGGCGATCGCCGTCCCGACCTCGGCCTCGATCTCCGGCGTGTCCGGCGAACCGGCGAGGAGCACCAGCTGCGCTGCAGGGTCGAAGGCGTGGGCAGCGGCCAGCAGGTAGGGCAGGCCCTTCTGCCGCGTGATCCGGCCGAGGAACAGCACCGATGGCCGGGCCGGGTCGACGCCGTAGCGTTCCAGCGCGGTCACGTCGGTCGCCGGCGCGTACTCCGCCGTGTCGATGCCGTTGTGGATCACCGAGATCCGGGCGGGGTCGACCGCCGGGTAGGAGGCCACGATGTCGGGCACCATCCCGGCCGACACGGCGATGACGGCTGCGGCATGCTCGATGGCCGACCGCTCGCAGTACGAGGACAGGGCGTAGCCGCCGCCGAGCTGCTCAGCCTTCCAGGGCCGCAACGGCTCGAGGGAGTGTGTCGTCACGACATGCGGTACGCCGTACAGCATCGAGGCGACATGGCCCGCGAAGTTCGCGTACCAGGTGTGCGAGTGGACCAGGTCGGCCCCCGCGACGGCAGCGGCCATCGACAGGTCGGTCGACATGGTCTGCAGCGCGGCGTTGGCACCGGCGAGCGCGGCGTCCGGGCGGTGCGCCCACGCCGAGGGCCGGTCCCCGCCGAAGCAGTGGACGTCGACGTCGAGCGGCGGCGAGGTCAGCGCGCCGAGCTCGCGGGCGAGGTACTCCACGTGGACCCCGGCACCCCCGTAGACCTCCGGCGGGTACTCGCGGGTGAGCAGGGCGACGCGCATGAGCCGACCCTAGCGCCACGTACAGACGAGTGGCAGACAAGACATGGCCGACGGTCACTGCAAGGCATAGTGTCTGGCCATGGCGAACGGTAAGCGGGTCCTGGCGATAGTGCTGGCCGGTGGTCAAGGCAACCGGCTGCTCCCTCTGACGGCCGACCGGGCAAAGCCGGCCGTGCCCTTCGGTGGCATCTACCGGCTGATCGACTTCGTCCTGTCCAACCTGGTCAACGCCGGGTTCCTCAAGGTGGTCGTGCTCACGCAGTACAAGAACCACAGCCTCGACCGGCACATCACGCAGACCTGGCGGATGTCGACGCTGCTGGGCAACTACGTGACCCCCGTACCGGCTCAGCAGCGGCTCGGCCCGCGCTGGTTCTCCGGGTCGGCGGACGCGATCTACCAGAGCCTCAACCTGGTGTACGACGAGGAGCCCGACTACATCCTGGTCTTCGGCGCCGACCACATCTACCGGATGGACCCGCGGCAGATGCTCGAGGCGCACATCGAGTCGGGCGCCTCGGCGACGGTGGCCGGCATCCACGCGCCACTCAAGGAGGCGCACCAGTTCGGCGTGATCAAGACCGCGGCCGACGGGCGGCAGATCGCGGAGTTCCTCGAGAAGCCCAAGGACACGACCGGGCTCGCGCTGCCGGGCCACCCGGACGAGATCTTCGCCTCGATGGGCAACTACTGCTTCACCACCCAGGCCCTGCTCGAGGCGGTCAAGAAGGACGCCTACGACGACAGCTCCGCGCACGACATGGGCGGCAACATCGTGCCGATGTTCGTGGGACACAACGACGCCCAGGTCTACGACTTCGACGCCAACCAGGTGATCGGGGCGACCGAGCGCGACCGCGGCTACTGGCGCGATGTGGGGACGCTCGACGCCTACTACGAGGCGCACATGGACCTGATCTCGGTGCACCCGGTCTTCAACCTCTACAACCACGACTGGCCGATCTACACCCACCACCGGCCGCTGCCACCGGCCAAGATCGTCCACGACCGCACCCGAGTGGTCGACTCGATGCTGAGCAACGGTGTCATCGTCGCCGACTCGCTGGTCGCCGGCTCGGTGCTCTCGCCGCGGGTCAAGATCGAGGAGAAGGCCGAGGTGACCGGCAGCGTGCTGATGGACAACGTCCAGGTCGGTGCCGGCTCGATCATCCGCAACGCCATCCTCGACAAGAACGTCATCGTCCCGCCGGGTGCCCGGATCGGTGTCGACCTCGAGCGGGACAAGGCCCGGTTCACCGTGAGCGACAACGGCATCGTCGTCATCGGCAAGAACGCGGCCATCGACGTCTGAGTCGTACGGGACCCAGCGCGAGTCCTGCGACGGCGCCGACTCCACCCCACAGCGCGGCGACGAAAACCGTCGTCGTCACGCCCAGGCCCGCGCTGCCGGACAGGGCGTCGGCCCCGAGATGGCCGGAGAAGCGCAGCCGGGTGGCTTCGGCGATGGTGAACCACAGCGCGGCGTTGACCGCGACCGCGCGGCCGAACTCGGCCCACGGTCGCACCTCCGGCGAGGCGTGCTGCTGCTGCCGGATGCCGCCGATGACAGCGGCGGCCAGGGGGACGAGCACCAGCGCATAGGCCCCCGGCCACGCGGCTCCGGTGATCAGTCCCCAGCCCAGATCGCCTGACAGGAAAGGGATCGGCGAGCTCAGGTTGGCATCGAGCCGGCCACCCATCGAGAACCCGCCAAGCCACCCCGCACCGTCGCCGAGCAGGGCCGGCGCGGCGCCGAGGGCCTTCGCCGGGAACTTCCAGGCGACCAGGCCGATCGCCGTCAGGGCAGCCGCTGTGCCCACGACGGCCGCCGAGGTCAGCGCCCCGGCGACTGCCCGGGCCCAGCCACCGCGGATCCGTCCGGCCAACCCGCAGGCAACGCCCACGACGATCCCGGCACCGACCCCGGCGGTCAGCGCCGGTACCGAGTAGTCGAGCTGCAGCCGGTGCCCGTACGAGTGCAGCCGGGACGTCGTCAGCACACAGATCAGGCTCACGGCAAGCCCTGCCGTGAGGCCGGCGACGGCCGGGTTGCCGCCGGAGCGACCCCGGCGCAGCGCGACCAGCACGACCACCGCCGTCACCGTCAACGGAACCAGCCGCAGCTCGCCGCGGTCCGCACCCGAGTGGACCTGCAGCGGGGCGCCGACCGCCATCGCCAGCAGGTAGCCGGCGATCCGGAGCCAGTCCAGCGCCGAGCCGACGTGCCCGCGCGGGCGGTAGACCAGGCTGGCGACGGCCGCCGTCACGAACCCGGCGCCCAGCCCGGCGACGACAACCACGAGCCCGTCCCGTACGGCGGCGGTGGCGCGGGTCTGCGGGATCATCGGGCTCACCGTACCGGGGGACGGGCCGGCCCCCGGTGCCGAAAGCGGCGCTGCCGGCGCGCCAGCCGGAGATTTGCGTCGATGGCGCCGCTATCGGCGGAAAGCCCGGACAGCGAAAGGCCCGGCCAGTCAACCGGCCGGGCCTTTCCTTTCGTACGGGGAATCAGCCGGCGAGGACGGCGTCCGCGTCGAAGGAGCCGTGGTCGATGCCCAGGCCCTCGGCGACCCGGCGGCCGTAGTCCGCGTCGGCCTTGGTGAAGTGCGCGACCATCCGCTCCTGGATCGCCTTGTCGGTCTGCGACAGCAGCGTGGCGAGAGTGTTGACCAGCTCGTCGCGCTCCCAGTCCTGGAACGCGCGCCAGGTGACGCCGGCGTGGGCGTAGTTGTTCTCGCGGTCGATCGGCGCCCGCATGATCTGGCCCTCGACGAACGGGCGGTACTCGCGGTAGGACTCGTCGGCGGTGGCCAGCCCGGCCCGCTGCGACGGCTCGTAGTTGATGTGCGGGTTGGCGCCGCGGTTGTCGACGCCGAACGACATCTGGCCACCGCCCTGGTTGGTCGAGACCACGACACCCGGAGCCGGCGCGTTGACCGGCAGCTGCAGGTAGTTCGGGCCGACCCGGTAGCGCTGGGTGTCGCTGTAGGAGAACGTGCGGCCGACCAGCATCTTGTCGTCGCTGAAGTCGATGCCGTCCACGAGCACACCGGTGCCGAACGCGGCCTGCTCCGCCTCGTTGTGGTGGTCGGTGACGTTGCGGTTGAGCGTCATCATGCCGACCGGACGCAGCGGGAACTGGTCGACCGGCCAGATCTTGGTGTCATCGAGGGGGTCGAAGTCGAGCTCCTCGTGGAAGTCGTCGCTCATGATCTGGACGTTGAGCTCCCACTGCGGGTAGTCGCCGCGCTCGATCGCCTCGTACAGGTCCTTGGAGGCGTGTCCGAGCTCGGTCGCCTGGATCGCGTCGGCCTGGGCCTGCGTGAGGTTCTCCTCACCCTGCTGGGTCAGCCAGTGCAGCTTGACCAGGACGCCCTCGCCGGCCGCGTTGACGAACCGGTAGGTGTTGACGCCCGACCCGCGCATGTGGCGGTAGTCCTTGGGGATGCCGAACGGCGAGAACAGCCAGGTGAGCATGTGCGT
>JAWWOM010000375.1:0-13584 GCA_033851655.1 Frankiales bacterium | reverse complement strand
GGTCCGCCCGATCCCCGAACTCGCGGAAAGGTGGCACACTCGGAACACTGAGGGTTCGGTGAGCCGAACCGCATGAGGCCCTGCTACGTGATGGGGGCGAGGAGGAACGGGTGACGCAGCTGGAGTACGGCAGCAACGACCGACTGGCTCTCGACGAGCTGGCGGACACGACTGGCCGGATCATCAGCTCGATCGAGCAGGTGATCGAGGGCAAGCCCGGCGTGGTCACTCTCGCGCTCACGGTCCTGCTCAGCGAAGGTCACCTGTTGATCGAGGATGTCCCCGGCGTCGGCAAGACGATGCTGGCCAAGGCGCTGGCGAGGACGATCGACTGCTCGGTGCGCCGGGTGCAGTTCACGCCCGACCTGCTGCCCAGCGACGTCACGGGGGTGGCGGTCTACAACCAGGAGACCCGCGAGTTCGAGTTCAAGCCCGGTGCGATCTTCGCCAACATCGTGGTCGGCGACGAGATCAACCGGGCCTCGCCCAAGACCCAGTCCGCCCTCCTCGAGTGCATGGAGGAGCGCCAGGTCACCGTCGACGGCACCACCTACACGCTGTCCTCGCCGTTCATGGTCGTCGCGACGCAGAACCCGATCGAGATGGAGGGCACCTACGCGCTGCCCGAGGCCCAGCTCGACCGGTTCACCGCGCGGATCTCGATGGGTTACCCGTCGTCGGCGGCCGAGCTTGCCATGCTCGACAGCCACGGCATCACCAACCCGCTCGACGACCTCAGCCCGGTCACCGACGCGATGGAGATCGTCAAGCTGATCGACACGGTGCGCCGGATCTACGTCTCGGACCCGGTCCGGCGCTATGCCGTCGACCTGGTCAACGCCACCCGCAAGGCGCCGGACATCAGGCTCGGCGCGTCGCCCCGCGCCACCCTGCACCTGCTGCGCGCCTCCCGGGCGGCGGCGGCACTGGACGGTCGCGACTACGTCCTGCCGGACGACATCAAGGTGCTGGCCGAGCCGGTGCTGGCGCACAGGATCATGCTCTCCTCCGAAGCCCAGGTGGCCAGGCGGTCGACCCGGCAGATCATCGCCGACCTGCTCACCCGGGTCCCCGTACCCACCGAGTACGTTGCGGGCCAGCCCCCGCCGCCACCGATGGCCGTCCGGTCCGCCGACCGGCCCCCGGCGCGCGGCGGCGCGCGCTGAGCGGGCTGGCCGGCTGATGCGCGAGGCGCTTGCCGGACTGACCACGCGGGGTCGTTGCTTCGCCTATGCGGGGCTGGCCTGTGCGGTCTGCGGCCTGCTCCTCGGCCGGCACGACTTCGTCGGCATCGGCCTGTTCCTAGTCGTCCTCGCCCTCGGGGCTGCCGCTTCGGTGCAGCGGACCCGCTACCGGCTGACCTGTCGCCGGGTGATCGAGCCGGCCCGGGTCGAGGCAGGCAAGCCCGGCCGGGTGGTCATCCGGCTGCACAACGTCTCCCGGCTGCCGACGGGCGTGATGCTGGTCGAGGACACGCTCCCGTACACCCTCGGCGCCCGTCCCCGGTTCGTGCTCAACCGGCTCGAGCCGCAGGGCCTGCGCGACGTGGCCTACACGCTGCGCTCGGACGTCCGTGGCCGCTACGTCGTCGGCCCGGTGACGATGCGGCTGACCGACCCGCTCGGCCTGTGCGAGGTCGCCCAGTCGTTCACCAGCACCGACACCCTGGTCGTCACCCCCCAGATCTGGCCGCTCCCGGCGATGCGCCTGGGCGCCGGTGCCGGCGGCACCGGCGAGAGCCGGCTGCGCGCCGCGGCCACCTCCGGTGAGGACGACCTGGGCACCCGCGAGTACCGCCACGGTGACGACCTGCGCCGGATCCACTGGCGTTCCACCGCCCGCGCCGGCGAGCTGATGGTGCGTCGCGAGGAGCAGCCCTGGCAGTCCAATGCCTTGCTGGTGCTGGACAACCGGCTGACCGCGCACCACGGCGACGGACCCGGCTCGTCGTTCGAGTACGCCTGCAGTGTTGCGGCTTCGGTCGGCGTCCAGCTGCTGCGCAACAACTTCACCCTGCGCCTGGACCGGGGCGAGGGCAGCCGGCTGGTCAGCGGGCCGGACGCCGACGACGGCCAGCTGCTCGACGAGCTCGCCGTGGCCGAGCTCGAGCGGACCAGCACCCTGCCGGGACAGAGCGGCGCCGCCGGCCAGCGCGAGCTGCCCCGCTTCAGCGGCGTCGTCGTCGCCGTCCTCGGCGCGCTGAGCGTCGAGGACGCCGAGACCGTCGTACGGGCCCACCGCGGCAGCGGCCAGCGGATCGCGATCGCCCTCGACACGCGGACCTGGGCCCCCGTACCGCACTCCGGCCTGCGCTCCGGGCTGACCGCAGACATCGAGCCGGACGCGGGACCCCGGGTGCTCCAGGCTGCCGGTTGGCGGGTGCTGCGGATCAAGGCCGGCACCTCGCTGCCCGAGGTGTGGAACGTCTCCAGCCTCGCCCTCGCCACCGCGGGGGGCCGGGCGTGAACCCGCGCACCCAGCTCGCCGTGGCGGCCGCCGGTGTCACGTTGCTCAGCTCCACCGCCCTGCACGCGGTCTTCGAGGACACGGCGTGGGTCGCTCCCGTCGTCGGCGCGGTGCTCGCGGTCCTCATCGGGGCCGAGGTCGGCAGCCGGCTCGGCCAGCACCTCGTGGCCAGGGCGGTCTGGCGCTTCGTCGGCTCGGCGCTCGGCGCGCTGTTCTACCTCACCGCGGTCTGGGCACACGAGGGCGCCGTGCTCGGGTTCATCCCGCGCGGGCACACCTGGCACCTGTTCCGGGTGCTGTTCGACAGGGCCTTCACCGAGGTGCACGACTCGCCGACGCCGGCCCCCACCTACAAGGCGCTGATGCTGCTGACGGCCCTCGGCGTCGCAGCGGTGGCGATCGCCGTCGATCAGCTCAGCGTCCGCGCACCCTTGATCGGGCTGCCCCTGCTCGCGCTCTACTCGGTTCCCGAGTGGCTGTCCAAGGACGGCACCGGCTGGATCCCGCTGGCGCTCGGCGGTGGTGGCTACGTCGGGTTGCTGATCCGCGAGGGTCGTGACCGGACCAGCCGATGGGGCCGTACGGTGACCGGCGCCACGGCCCTGGGCCGCAACCGCAGCGCCGCCGGCGCGATGAGCCAGGCCGGATGGCGGATCGGCGCGGTCGCCCTCGGCGCCGCGCTGGTCGTACCCCCGCTGATCCCTGACGTCGGCCACTTCAACCTGGCCAAGGGCGGCGGGGTGTCCTCCTCCGCTGTGCTGCACTACAACCTGACCGCCAACCTCTACGGCAGTCTGCACGCGACGACAGTGCTGCCGCTCTACTCCTACCTGCCCTCCAGTGGCAACGGGCAGTACCTGCAGATGGCGGTCTCTGACACCTTCACCGGCAAGGGCTTCGCGGAGCCGGTCCCCGTGGCCGACACCGGCATCGACCCGACCAGTGACCAGCTGCCCCTCGACGGGGTCGGCTCGGCCGCCAGCACCGGCACCAGCAGCACCCAGATCGTGATCGGTCCGCACCTCGGGCAGCCCCAGCTGCCACTGCCCATCGGCACCACGCAGGTGCAGGGCCTGCAGGGCCAGTGGGCCTACCAGCAGAGCTCCGCAACCGTGTTCTCCCAGGTTGCCGACGCGACCAAGAACCAGAGCTTCACGGCCGTGTCGGAGGTGATCAACCCGACTCCGCAGACCCTCCAGGCGTCGTCGCTGTCGGCGGCCGACAAGGTCAGCAAGGCTGCCGACACCGTGGTCCCCACCGACCTTCCGCCGATCGTCGCCGCCAAGGCCAAGGCGGTGACCAAGGGTGCGACGACCGAGTACGAGAAGGCCGTCGCGCTGCAGGACTGGTTCACCAACCCCAAGAACTTCACCTACAGCCTGACCGGGCCGGCGAACGGCAGGAACTACGCGGCCCTCACCGCCTTCCTGACCACCAACCGGCAGGGTTTCTGCCAGCAGTTCTCCTCGGCCATGGCGATCATGGCCCGCACGCTGGGCATCCCGGCCCGGGTGGCGTTCGGCTTCACTTCCGGCGTGCTGCGGCAGGGATCTGCCTCGACCTATGACGTCGACAACCTGGACGCCCACGCCTGGCCCGAGCTCTACTTCAGCGGCATCGGCTGGCTCAGGTTCGAACCCACGCCCCGCTCGGACCACCAGACCCAGCCCCCGGACTACGGCAAGCTCACGGTGAGCGAGATCCAGGGCCTCAGCAAGCAGGTGCCCGGCGTGACGGTGAGTGGCGGCGCACGCGCCACGACGGCACCGAGCAAGCGCCTGCCGGACGAGCAGCTGCCCGGCCAGCACAGTGGCACCACCGGCAAGGGTGGCGGCGGGTTCTCGTTGCCGATCAGCGGGGACGCCCTGGTCTGGTTGCTCGTCGCAGCCGGCCTGGTCGTGGTCATCGGGGCGCTGCCGCTGGCGCAGTCGGTCGCCCGCCGGCGCCGTCTCCGGCACGGCGACGACCCGCGGGCGATCGCCCTGCTGGCCTGGCGCGAGACGCTGCGCGACGCCTACGACCTGGGCCATCGCACCTCAGCCGCCGACTCGCCCCGGCAGACCGCGCACCGGCTGACGGACAGCGCGGCGCTCTCCCAGACAGCCGCGGCGTCGATGCAGCGGATGGCCCGCGCGGTCGAGCGTGCCCGCTATGCACCGGTCGCCGGCGACCCGCAGGGCCTGCTGTTCGACGCCGCGATGGTCAGTGCCGCCATGTACGGGGCCGCCCCGAGGCGGGCCAAGCTGCGGGCGCGGATGCTGCCACCGAGCACCACTCAGGCGACCGCAGAGGCCTTCTCCCGCGTCGGCGCTGCAGTGTCCCGTCGGCTGACCCGGACCGGCGACCGGCTGACCGCGTTCAGCAACCGGGTCCTGCACAAGGGGCAGGCCTCAGCCTGATCTGCGGAGGTCCGCAGCCGGGCGTGCACTGGTCGAGCTCAGAAGTCCTGGTCCTGCTGGTCCCAGCGCCGGTGCCAGCGCTCCTCGAACCGCTCCACGAGGGACAGCCGGGTGTCGCTGGCCCTGGTGCGATCGCGGCGCCGCCGGCTGGCGGCGACACCACCGGTGAGCCGCTTCCAGTTGGCAACGCCGTAGATCAGCCCCACGGCCGCGACGATGGCACCGGCCACGACGAGAGCCTGGACCTTGGCCAACACCCCGCCGACGATCGCCGCGATCCCCACGGCAACGCACAGCGCCGCCTTGACGGTGCGCCTGCGGTGGAAGTAGCGCAGGTCGGTGGTCCGTACCGTGGACGCGAACTTCGGGTCCTCGGCATACAACGCGCGCTCGATCTGCTCGAGCAGACGCTGCTCGTGATCAGAGAGCGGCACGTCGCTCCTCCTGGATGAGGGCCGGCCAACCCTGGACGGGGGGCTGGTCTGGTTGAACGGGTGACGGGTTGCGGTGGTTCCTAGTCATGAGGATACGGTCGCCGTCGCCCCTGCGAAAGACGCTCATCACAACGGTGGTACAACGGCCGTGCTCACCGCTCCGGCGATGGTCCGCCGGCGGTGTCTCAGGGTTGACATCGGCCGGATACCCACGACCCTCAAGGGGCACTCGCGTACTTTCCGCCATCTTGGCCACCCCTCACGGATGCATACGTCACCGCCCGGGTTTTGGTTCGGGACGGCCCGGCGCTCTGGCGGTGCGGGGCAGCCGGTCCGGGATCTGGTCGGGGGCGGTGGCCAGCGGTGGACCCAGCGCCGGATCGACCAGGACAGCAGGCCGTACGGCGCCCGCGCCGAACCGTCTGGCGGCGCGGTCCACGGCTCGATCGGCCTCGCGCCACCCGGACTCGCGTTCGCCGAAGGCCAGCTGGCGGGGCATGCTGTCGGCCGCGACGAGACCTTCGACCCGGACGCCGACCAGCCGGATCCGGGCCCGTTCCAGACCGAGCCCGTCGAAGAGCTGCCGCGCGATGTCGTAGATCTCCCGGCCGACGTCGGTGGGTTCGCGCAACGTACGTGACCGGGTCAGGGTGCTGAAGTCGGCGAACCGCACCTTGATCGAGACGGTCCGCCCCTGATGGTCACCGGAGCGCAGCCGGGCAGCCGTCCGCTCGGCGAGCCGCAGCAGCTCGCGGTGGATCACCGCCGGATCGTCGACGTCGGAGGAGAAGGTCTCCTCGTGCCCGATGCTCTTGTCCGGCTCCTGCGGCACGACTGGTCGCTCGTCGCGGCCCCAGGCCAGGGCGTACAGGTGCTGTCCCGCCGCTGGGCCGAGGGCGCGTACCAGCGTTGCTGCCGGGGTGTGGGCGATGTCGCCGACGGTGCGCAGCCCGAGCCGGGTGAGCACCTCCTCGGTCTTCTCGCCCACCCCCCACAGTGCTCCTACCGGCAACGGGTGCAGGAACTCCACCACCCGGGCCGCCGGCACGACCAGCAGCCCGTTGGGCTTGCAGCGGGCCGAGGCCAGCTTGGCGACGAACTTGGTGGAGGCGACGCCGACGGAGGCCGTGATGCCCTGCTCGTCGGCGATCCGGCCACGCAACAGCTCGGCGATCTGGGCCGGCCGGCCCAGCCGGCGGGTGGCGCCGCCGACGTCGAGGAACGCCTCGTCCAGTGAGATCGCCTCGACCAGTGGGGTCACCGAACGGAAGATCTCCATGATGCCGGCGGTGGCCTCGGAGTAGGCGGCCGGGTCGGGCGGGATGATGACGGCCTGCGGGCACATCCGGCGGGCGCGCATCATCGGCATTGCGCTGCGTACGCCGAAGGCACGTGCCTCGTAGGTCGCGGACAGCACCACCGAACGGGTGCCGGTGCCGCCGACGATCATCGGCCGGCCGACCAGCTCGGGACGCTTGATCAGCTCGACGCTGGCATAGAAGGCATCCATGTCCGCATGCAGGATCGAGCACCCCGTGTCGTCGCCGGGCGGCCCCGGTGCCGGGCCGGTCGGCGGCGGACCGCTGCGGCTCATCGGTCGGGTCCCGGGCCTTGCTCAGCCGGGGACATGTCCTGGCCGCCGGGCAAGCGCGTGCAACGCTGCCGCGACGTCGGTGAACTCCGGCCGGTCGACCACGAGCTCCTCGAGCCGCAGCAATGCCTGGGCAGCCGTCGGGTCGACGTCGAGCAAGGACCCTGGCAGCAGGTCGCTGAAGACCCGCGAGCCGTGCAGCCCGATGACGTCGAACCCGGCGTTCTCGAGCTGGGCCAGCAGGCCCGCCCGGTCGTAGCGACGGAGGAGCGGGTCGTGCAGGCCCGAGGATCCTTCGCTGTTCTCCAGCAGGGCGGTCGCCTCGTCGAGCCGGCCGGCGACCGCCCGGCTGAGCACCGCGCCGTTGACGTTGGAGACCAGGACGCTGAGCAGGCCGCCCGGGCGGAGTACCCGTACCATCGCCGCGACCGCCACCGCCGGGTCGTCGACGACCTCGAGGACGTGGTGGCACAGCACGACGTCGTAGGCCTCGGGCTCGGCGACGTCGAGCAGACCGGCGGCGTCCCCCTGAACCCCGCGGATGGTGCGGATGTCGGCCTCTGCCGCGCGGCGTTCCAGAGCAGCCAGCGAGTCGGGGCTCGGATCGACGACGGTGACCCGGTGACCGAGCTCGGCCAGTGGCACGGCGAACCCGCCGGTGCCGCCCCCGGCGTCGAGGATGTCCAGCAGCGGCGCGCCGGCCCCGTCGCCCTGCTGATGCGTCGCCAGGGCAGCGCGCAGCGTCGACCACACGGCGGCGTTGCGGGCGATGGCGCGGGATCTGCGGACGGCGACCACGACGCTCCTCGGCTCGACCTTGGGTACCGGGCGGAAAGCGTCCGGTACGGCCAGCCTAGTAAGCCACAAGTTCCCGGGTAGTAGGAGCAACCACAGCCGGGCTGGTGAGGCTGACGGTCGCCGCGGCGAGCCCTACCCACCGGAGCTGCCGGGGCTGGAGTGCCACAACCGGCGTGGCGCACCCTTGCCGTCGGCGCCGGCCGGCTTGATGTCGGAGTAGGCGGACAGCTCGAAGCCGCTGGCATAGCGGCGGACCGGTGCCATGACCGGACGGGTGGACCTGCTCTCGGCAGCTCCTTCGGTTGCCTGCGCAGAGAAACCGGGTGGCGCAGCGGCGAGCGCCTCCCCCACCGCCACCATCCCCTCGGTCTCCCACAGCTCCCGCAGGACCGGCAGCTCCCAGCAGCCATCGGCCTGCAGCGAGACACCACGCGGACCGGTCCGCCGCACCGTGCCGCGGATGACCAGCAGCCAGGAGTGGAACACCGTGGCGGCGTAGCCGGCCTGCGCCTCCTCGAAGAAGGTGGCGTCGATCGGACCGGTGGCGTCGTCGAGGGTGACGAAGACCACCCGCCGGCCGGACCGGATCGGCGGTGTCTGCGTCGCCACCTTGACGCCGGCGACCAGCACCTCGGCCCGGCTCCGGCAGCGCAGCAGGTCGCGGGCCCTGGTGATGCCGGCCGCGGCGAAGAACTGCTCGTAGAACGCCAGGATGTGCGCACTCGCATCGAGGCCGAGGATGTCCAGCTCGGCCCGTACCTTTTCACTCGCGGTCATCTCCGGCAGCCCGCTGGGCACGGCCACCGTCGGCTCGTCGCCGAGGTCGAGGGCGAGCTGGATGTCCGAGCCGACCACGGTGGCAGGTGCCTGGGACTGCCGCGCTGCCTGCGTCCTGACGTCCAGGCCCCTGCCGTCCGAGCCGGTCGCGAGGTCCCGGCTCCAGTCGTCCTGGCCAGCGTCGTCCCGTGAGCCGCCGCGACTGCCCTGACCCGGGCCGTCCTTGCCCCGGGTGTCCCGGCCGGCGGTGACCGTACGGGTCGCCCGGCGTCCGCTGCCGCGGGCGGTTGCCCGCGACCACTGGTCCAGGTCGAGCACCTGCAGCAACAGGTCACGTCGGGTGACCACCCCCCTGCGGCGAACCGGGATCGTCGAGCTGATCCCATACAGCGAGTCGAAGGCCCCGGCCAGGACCAGGCGTTCGGCTATCGGACGGGAGACCCCGGCGCGGTGCCAGAAGTCGGAGAGCGAGTGGTAAGGCCGGCCGGTGACGATGCGGGACAGCTCGGCGTCGTTGATGCCTTTGACATCGGCCAGACCGAGCCGGATCCCGTACGACCTGGCATCGGGCAGCGTCGCGATGTCGAGACGGTCGCGGGTGGACTCGCCGAGGATCAACGGGGGCGGCTCGTCGAGGACACCGACCCGTTCCATCCGGTAGTCGCCGTCGGAGGCGTTGACGTCGAGCGGCAGGATCGCGATGCCGAACTGGCGGGCGTCGTCGAGGATCAGCCGCTTGGGGTACATGCCCGGGTCGTGGGTGAGGACCCCGGCGAGGAAGGCGGCCGGGTGGTGCGCCTTGAGCCACGCCGACTGGTAGGTGGGCAGCGCAAAGGCGGCGGCGTGGGCCTTGCAGAAGCCGAACGAGGCGAAGCCTTTGAGCAGCTCCCACATCTGCTCGACAGTGGGCAAGCCGTAGCCCTGGCCGAGCATCGCCGGGAAGAACCAGGCCTGGACCTCCTCCTGGCTGATCGGGTCACCCATCCGGCGGCGCACCTCGTCCGCCTCTGCCAGGGTGCAGCCGGTGACCCTGGCGACGATCTTCAGGACCTGCTCGTGGAACACCACCACACCCCAGGTCTCCTCCAGCGCCTCCTGCAGGTCGGGGTGCAGATAGACCGGCGGCCGCCAGCCCTGCCGGGCCTCGAGGAACGGCCGCACCATGTCCGTCTTGACCGGGCCGGGCCGGAACAACGAGATGTCGATGATCAGGTCCTCGAACGTCTCGGGGGCGAACTTGCCGATCAGCTCGCGCTGACCGGGCGACTCGATCTGGAAGCAGCCGAGGGTCCGGGTCGACTGGATGAGGGCGAAGGTGGCCGGGTCGTCGCGTGGGATGGTGTCGATGTCGACCTGCTCGCCGTCGACCCGGTCGACCTCCTTGATGGCATGGGCGATGGCCGACTGCATCCGGATGCCGAGGACGTCGAGCTTGAGCAGACCGAGCTCCTCGACGTCGTCCTTGTCGAACTGGCTCATCGGGAAGCCGAGCCAGCTCGCCTCGACCGCTGTCCGGTCGAGCAGGGTGGAGTCGGAGAGCAGCACGCCGCACGGGTGCAGGGCGATGTGGCGGGGCAGACCGTCGAGCCGTTCAGCGATCCGGATCAGCTGGTCGGCCTGGGCCGAACGCTGACCCGCTGCCAGACCCGAGCTGCGCAGCTCGGGCAGGTCGACCAGCGCGGCCGAGAGCTGACTGGCCCGGATGTGCGGGAACGCCTTGGCGATGGCATCGATCTCGTCCGGCGGCAGGCCGAGAGCAGCGCCCACGTCCCGGATCGCGTGCCGGGCCCGGTATGTGTCCATCATCGACACGCAGACGCAGCGGTCCCCGCCGTAGCGGGTGAGGATGTGCTCGTAGATCTCCATCCGCCGGGCCGACTCGACGTCGATGTCGACGTCGGGCAGCGCCCCGCGCAGGGGTGACAGGAAACGCTCCATCAGCAGCCCGTACCGCAACGGGTCGACGTCGGAGATCCCCAGCAGGTAGTTGACGAAGCTGCCGGCGCCGGAACCCCTGGCAGCACAGCGGACGCCATGGGACTTGATCAGGTCGACGACGTCGGCGACGGTGAGGAAGTAGGACGGGTAGCCGAGCTTGCCGACGATGCCGAGCTCGACATCGAGCCGGGACAGGGCCTGCGACGTGATCGGCATGCCGCGACGACGGAAGCCCGCAATACACCGGTCGTAGAGGATGCGGTCGGCGGCACCGGGCGCGGTGACGTCGATCGGGCTGCCGTTGGTGGCGAAGGACAGCTCGGGGAAGTGCACCGTTCCGATGCCGAGATCGAGCCGCGAGTCGAGAGCGCATCGATCGGCTACCTGACGGGTCCGGGCCAGCAGCCGGCGGCCGATCCGGTCGTCACCGGCCGCGAACGAGATCTCGTCGGCGAGGTCGGCCATCTCCTTGCCGGTCTTGAGGTAGCCCTCGGCGTTGACCCGATCGATGTGCCGTGGGTCGAGGACCACCAGCCGGCGCGAGGCGTCGAGCACATCGGCCACCGGCGCGTCGGAGTGGTCGAGGTGGCGCACGGTGTTGGTCAGCACCGCCTCGACGTCCTGCTGCTGGGCGAACCCGGCTGCGCGAGCAGCCACCGCCAACGAGCCGGGACCCCGGTGATGGACGACCTCGATCAGCAGGTTGTCCCGCGGGACCAGCCGGCGCCAGGCCGCCAACAGCTCGGCCGCGAGATCGAGCCGACGCGCGGTGAGCGCGCGGCCGACCTCGGACTCGGGCCCGAGCAGGACGAACAACCGTTCGGCGTGGTCACCGATCAGCTCGGGAGTGCTGATCGGCTTGCCCCGCTCGCCGCGCAGGTGGGTCGCGCTGACCAACCGGCACAGTGCAGCCCAGCCGGCTTTGTCCTGGGCGAGCAGGGTCACCCGCGGATGACCGGGATCGACGAAGGCGCCGCCGTGGGCAGGGCTGGTGCGCTTGCGTCCGGTGCCTCGCTGGCCGGTGGGCCGCCCAGCCGGAAGCCCATCGGGGCCCAGCGTCGGCTCGGTCGCCAGGTCGACTCCGAGAACGGGGCGAATCCCGGCGGACACGCAGGCCTTCACGAACTTCACCGCGCCGTAGACGCCGTCGCGGTCGGTGAGAGCCAAGGTGTCCATGCCGTGGTCCACCGCCCGCTCGACCAGTGCCGGCGGATGGGCGGTGCCGAACCTCATCGAGTAGCCCGAGGCAACGTGAAGATGAACGAAGGGGTCGGACATGACGGCGCGGCTCTCCCACCGGAGTCAGTTGGAGCCGGTGGCGGTCAGGACGGCTTGGTGAGTGAGGCCGAGGGTGGTCTCGACGACAGCGAGGAAGGTCTCGGCGTCGCGGCGCAGATCGTCGGCCTCGCGGGCGGTCACGGCACGACTCAGGCCGGCCTCGGCCGCCGCGCGTTTACCGGCTCCTGCGGCGAAGAAGGCCGACCACTCGGTGAGCTCGGGAGCGACCTCGGCCAGCAGCACCCAGGCGCTGGCTGGCCGCCGCGGCCGGCCGGGCCGAGTCGCCGCCGGCCGGGCACGCGCCGCCAGGACGGCAGCGGCGGCCCGCAAAGCCGCAAGATGGGCCGCCGCGTACCGCTCCCCCGGAACGGTCAGCAGATCGGCCTCGAGCAGGCCGCGCCTGGACAGAGCAACCAGGTCGAGCGCTGCCGGACCAGGCCGGGCGACCCGGCGATGGTTGAGCTCCACTGCATGCATGACAGCTCCTAGTCCAGTGCCCGGGCGAGCAGCCAGCAGCCCGCGGCCCAGTCGAAACACAGGTCGAAGACCCCGGTACCGAGGTGGCGTCCGGCCCCCGCCTCGACGCGCCAGAACTCGCGTTCTCCCTCGGACGTCCCCGCCGACGCGGCCGTGCCGGTGGCGCGCCACCATCCCCCGGCCTCGACCCAATGGGCGTAGACGTCGCGCACCAGGTAGAGCCGCCCACGCCAAAGGAACTGGGTTGGTGTGGCGTCCCGTCGCTGCACGTCGACGGACTCGGCGTAGATGCGCACTGCGGCACTTCCCCTCGGCTCACCTGCACAGCGGAACAGTGATCAGCGCCGGGGGAAGACGGCATGGCGGCCGCCGGGCGGGCTCGGCGCTTCCCCGCGCCGAACCCGCCCGGCGAAGTCGAGCGCTTCGTACGGCACCGGGGGTCGAGTCCAGTGCTGTGCGACGATCGACATCCGCCTCCTGGTGGGCCGCCGCGAGCACCCCACCCGGTGTGTTCGAACGCCTGTTCGAACAACAACCACAGTAAACCCCGCTTCGGACAGAAACGTCAACGGCGGGTTCCAGGCCCCGTGGACAACCCGTGCGGCCGATCGGCTACCGTCAGGGCATGCGCCGTACGCCACTCATCCGCGCCCTCGGTGGGCTTGCCGCCGGCGTCTCCCTTGTCGCCACGCTGAGCGCGTGTGCAGCGAAGCCGCAGGACTCGAACACCTCGAACGGGATCACGCCTGGGCCGCCTCCGCCCAGCGGCATCAGCCTGAAATACACGCTCACGCCCCAGCCGACGAAGCCCTGACCGAGTCGGGCGCCAGCTGCGCCTTCTGCGCGATCATCTGCGGTGACCTGCCGGCGGAGATCGTGTACGCGGACGACCAGTGCGTGGCCTTCCTTGATCACCGGCCGCTGTTCCATGGCCACGTCCTCCTGGCGCCCCGCGAGCACGTGATCACCCTCGCCCAACTGCCGGCACCCGCCGTCGGCCCGTACATGATCGTGGCTCAGCACCTCGAGCTGGCCGTCGAGTCGGCCATGGCCAGCGACGGCAGCATGATCTTGATCAACAACGTCGTCAGCCAGTCGGTCCCCCACCTGCACCTGCACGTGATTCCGCGGAAGTTCAAGGACGGGCTGCGGTTCTGGCTCGGACCGCGGGTGAAGTACAACGACGAGATCTCGCTCGGCGAGACCGGGCAACGGATCAGGGACGAGTTGGCCGCACTGGGCTGAACGGGTGAAGCCTGTGGACAGCCAGGAGACTGGTTGCCTGAGAGTCGTCTAAGATGCCGCCCATGCGTATCACCTCGCGCGGCTTCGCAGCCGCGACGGTGGGGCTGGTGAGCGCTGTTGTGCTGGCCGGATGCAGCAGCAACAGCACGAAGCCGACTGTCCTGCCGTCGCTGCAGCCGAC
>JAWWOM010000357.1:0-10105 GCA_033851655.1 Frankiales bacterium | reverse complement strand
ACGCCACTGCATCGGCACCACGGAGGCGCCCGACATGGACATGAATCGACTCACCACGAAGTCACAAGAGGGTCTGCAGGAGGCGCAGTCCATCGCTACCCGGCTCGGCCACCAGGAGGTCGACGATGAGCATCTGCTGCTCGCGCTCCTCGCCGACCCCGAGGGGCTGGCGCCGCGGCTGCTCGATCTGGCCGACGTCGATGTCGACGCGCTGCGCCCGGACCTCGAGGCAGACCTGGAGCGGCGGCCCAAGGTCGGCGGTCCAGGACGGCCGCAGGGACAGATCTACCTGACTCAGGCTCTGAGCCGGTTGCTGGAGGCCGCCGACCGCGAGGCGCGCAGGCTGAAGGACGAGTACGTCTCGGTGGAGCACCTGTTGCTCGCGCTGGTGGAGCAGGGCGGCGCCTCCGGGCGGCTGCTGACGAGGCACGGCGCAAGCCGGGACTCGTTGCTGGCAGCGTTGACCCAGGTGCGCGGCAATCAGCGGGTGACCTCGGCATCGCCCGAGGGGGCGTACGAGGCGTTGGCGAAGTACGGCAGGGATCTGGTCGACGAAGCGCGCGACGGACGGCTCGATCCGGTGATCGGGCGCGACACCGAGATCCGCCGGGTGATCCAGATCCTGTCGCGCAGGACCAAGAACAACCCGGTGCTGATCGGCGACCCCGGCGTCGGGAAGACGGCGATCATCGAGGGCCTGGCCCAGCGGATCGTGCGGCGCGACGTACCGGAGGGTCTGCGGGACAAGACGGTGTTCTCGTTGGACATGGGTGCGCTGGTCGCCGGGGCGAAGTACCGCGGCGAGTTCGAGGAGCGGCTCCAGGCCGTGCTGGCCGAGGTCAAGGGCGGCGAGGGCAGGATCCTGCTGTTCATCGACGAGCTGCACACCGTGGTCGGCGCTGGGGCCGCCGAGGGCAGCATGGATGCCGGCAACATGCTCAAGCCGATGCTCGCGCGGGGCGAGCTGCACATGATCGGCGCCACGACCCTGGACGAGTACCGCAAACACATCGAGAAGGATGCGGCACTGGAACGTCGGTTCCAGCCGGTGCTGGTCGACGAGCCGTCCCTCGAGGACACCATCTCCATCCTGCGCGGTCTGCGGGAACGCCTCGAGATTTTTCACGGCGTGAAGATCCAGGACAATGCACTGGTTGCGGCCGCGACCCTGAGCCAGCGCTACATCGCCGACCGGTTCCTGCCGGACAAGGCCATCGACCTGGTGGACGAGGCCTCGGCACGGCTGCGGACCGAGATCGACTCGATGCCGGCCGAGCTGGACAGTCTCACCCGTCGGGTCATGCGGATGGACATCGAGGTTGCTGCACTGTCTCGGGAGGACGACCCGGCCAGTCAGGCACGGCTGGCCGAGCTGAGCCGCGAGTTGGTCGACCTGCGCGCCGAAGTTGATGCCAAGAAGGCCCAGTGGGACGCCGAGCGTCAGGCGATCAAGCGCGTACAGGAACTACGGAGTGACCTCGAGCGGCGGCGGCAGGAGGCAGAGGAGGCCGAGCGGCGTTACGACCTGAACCGGGCGGCCGAGCTGCGGTACGGCGAGATCGCCGAGCTCGAGCGGCGGCTGGCCGCCGAGGAGGAACGGTTGGCCGCCAAGCAGGGCACTCAGCGGATGCTCCGCGAGGTGGTGACCGAGGACGAGATCGCCGAGGTCGTGTCCTCCTGGACCGGCATCCCGATCAGCCGGTTGCAGGAGGGGGAGCGGCAGAAGGTGCTGCGGCTGGACTCCATCCTGCACGAGCACGTCATCGGGCAGGACGAAGCTGTCCAGCTGGTGGCGGATGCGATCATTCGCGCCCGCTCCGGAGTGAAGGACCCGAGCCGTCCGATCGGGTCGTTCATCTTCCTTGGGCCCACCGGGGTGGGCAAAACCGAGCTCGCGCGCACGCTCGCCGAGACGCTGTTCGACACCTCGCAGAACCTGGTCCGCGTCGACATGAGTGAGTACCAGGAACGGCACACCGTGAGCCGGCTGGTCGGCGCGCCCCCTGGCTACGTCGGGTACGAGGAAGGCGGCCAGCTCACGGAGGCGGTGCGCAGGAGGCCCTTCTCGGTGGTGCTGCTGGACGAGATCGAGAAGGCCCATCCCGACGTCTTCAACACGCTGTTGCAGGTGCTCGACGACGGCCGGCTGACCGACGGCCAAGGGCGTACGGTCAGCTTCCGCAACACGGTTGTGATCATGACCTCCAACGTCGGCTCGCAGTATCTGCTCGATGCAGTGACGCCCGCGGGTGAGCTCAAGCCCGACGCGCACGATCAGGTGATGGCTGAGCTGCGCACGCGCTTCCGCCCGGAGTTCCTCAACCGGGTCGACGACATCGTGCTCTTCAAGCCGCTGGTTCCCTCGGAGATCGAGCAGATCGTCGACCTGATGCTGGACGACGTGCGGCAGCGGCTGAACGAGCGACGGATCTCCTTGGAGGTCACCCAAGAGGCCAGACACTTCTTCGCGGAACGGGGATTCGATCCGGTGTACGGAGCTCGACCGCTGCGGCGCTTCATCGCGCGTGAGCTCGAGACCCGGATCGGACGGGCGCTGCTGGGCGGCTCCGTACCAGACGGGTCGACAATCACCGTTGACCTGAGGGACGGTCAGCTGCACGTCCGGCACAGCGAGGCGGCGGAGGCGACCGCATGAGCGTCACACTGGCCACGACAATCGTCACGTGCCCGAGCTGCGGGCGTCGCAACCGGGTACCCGCTGCAGCCAGCGGCAGTCCGCGGTGCGGCAACTGCCATCATTCGCTGCCCTGGATCACCGATGCCGATGACCACACATTTGCCGAGGTGGCCGAGCAGTCGGCCCGTATCGTGCTGGTCGATCTGTGGGCGACCTGGTGCGGGCCCTGCCGCATGGTCAGTCCCGCGCTGGAGAAGGTGGCGACGGAGATGGCGGACCAGCTCAAGCTGGTCAAGGTCGACGTCGATCAGTCGCCTGCCCTGGCACAGCGTTTCGAGGTGCAGGCCATTCCGACTCTCCTCGTCATGCGCGATGGCCAGGTGGTCGCGCGTCAGTCTGGCGCGACCCCCGTCGAGGCGTTGCGCACATGGGTCCGGGCGGCAATTCAACAATCCGCGAGGAGCTGAACAATGACGTCTACCCATCTCCGCCAGCCTGCGTCCGCGGGTTCGCGCAGTGGCTCGCTGCCGTCGGGACCGGTTTATCTCGACCCGCATCTCAGCTTGATTCGCGAGGTCGTTCCGCAGACCACGCAGGGCTGCCAGGAGTGCCTCCAGGTGGGGTCCCCTTGGCTGCACCTGCGGCTGTGCCTGAGCTGCGGGCATGTCGGCTGCTGCGACTCATCCCCGCTGCGGCACGCTCGCGTGCACGCCGCCGGCGTGGGTCATCCGATCGTGCGTTCCTTCGAGCCGGGCGAGAACTGGCGCTGGTGCTACGTCGATGAGATCTACGTCTGAAACCCCGGACGCCGGCTCGGCCCCGCTGCCCGAGACACCGGATCTGTACGGTGCCTATCCTCGGCTGAGCGAGGCACAGATTCAGGCGCTGCTCGCCCGAGGCAGCCGCCGGCCGACAAAGGCCGGCGAGGTGCTGATTCGCAAGGGGCAACGATCCGACCAGTTCTATGTCCTGCTGCGCGGTCAGGCGGTCGTTGTTCACGACGAGGCGGACGAGCAGTTCGTCATTCGCGTCCACGGCCCAGGGCGATTCCTCGGTGAACTCAGCGTCATTACCGGTCAGGTGGAGTTCGTCACGACCCGGGTGCATTTACCGGGTGACGTGCTGGTCGCGGCGGCCAGCCAGCTTCGGGCTCTGGTCCTGCACGACCCTGAGCTGAGCGACCTGATCATGCGTGCCTATTTCATGCGGCGCACTCTGCTCATCGAGGAGGGGGAGGGTGTTACCGTCATCGGCTCCCGCTACTCACCGGATTCGCAGCGGCTGTCCGATTTCGCAGCGCGCAACCGGGTCCCGTACCGGTTCGTGGATCTGGAGCAGGACCCAGTGGGTGAGTCGGTGCTACGCCAGCTCCGGATCCGGCCCTCGCAGGCGCCGATCGTGCTCTGCGGGCCTGCGCTGGTGCTGCGCAACCCCAGCAACGAGGAGCTCGGCGACGCGCTGGGCCTACGCCGGGTGCTTGGCGGACCCATGCTGCACGACCTGGTCGTGGTCGGCGCTGGACCTTCGGGCCTGGCCGCTGCTGTCTACGGAGCCTCCGAAGGACTGGACACGGTCGTGCTCGACGCCGTCGCCACCGGTGGCCAGGCCGCCACCTCCTCACGGATCGAGAACTATCTCGGCTTCCCGGCCGGGATATCCGGCGGCGAGCTCGCCGAGCGGGCAGCCATTCAGGCTGACAAGTTCGGCGCCCGGATCGTCGTTCCGGACGAGGCGGTTGCGCTCGACGTCGGCAATGGACATCACGTCGTCCGGCTGCGGAGCGGGGAGGCATTCGCCAGCAGGGCGGTGGTGATCGCCACCGGTGCGCGGTACCGCAAGCTCGCCGTCGAGGGACTCGCAGAGTTCGAGCCGACCAGCATCTACTACGCCGCAACGCTGGTCGAGGCGAAGCAATGCGGCACCGATCCGGTCGCCGTTGTGGGTGGGGGCAACTCAGCCGGTCAGGCCGCGTTGTTCCTAGCGCAGCACGTGAAACAGGTCGAACTGATCGTCCGCAGCGACGATCTGGGCAAGGACATGTCGCGCTACCTTGTCGACCGGGTGCATTCAGCGCCGAATATCCACGTGATCACCGGCACCGAGGTGCGAGAGCTCATCGGCGACGGAGCCCTTCAGGGAGTCATCCTGGAGAACAGGCGGACCGGGCAGCGGATGACGTTGCCGGTGCGCTCACTTTTCGTCTTCATCGGTGCGCAGCCCTGCACTAGTTGGCTCGTCGGGTCGGTGGCCATGGACCCGGATGGCTTCGTCCTCGCCGGCGGGAGTGAGGGCGGTGGCCCCGGCTCCGGCGAAGCGAACGAACCCCACCGGCTGCCCCTGGAGACCAGCAGGCTGGGCGTCTTCGCCGTTGGTGACGTCCGCAGCGGCTCGACCAAGCGGGTGGCCTCGGCCGTCGGCGAAGGCGCCATGGCCGTACGGTTCGTGCACGAGCGTCTGCGTTGGCCTTCGCGGCCGCACTCGTCGTCGGCCGGCGTCCCGTCACCGTCGTGAACGACGGTCCGCCTTGGCTCGCCGGGCTCGCGGGGTGCGTCCGGCGTGACGACCTGGACCGTGACCACGGCGCCGCAGGTGCTGCACGGCACGTCGCGATCCTCAAATCGGACAGCCATCCAGGGACGCCCACCTCTCGGAAGAACACCGGCCAGGTTGTCAGTGGTTCCTCTGGAGTGAATCCGGGGCGGCTGGGCATGGTCAATCCGGCGAACGAACGGTTTTGGCCGGTTGGCGCGATCCTGCCCGACGTCGACCGATCGTGGACGGAGGTCGCAGACCATGCCCATGACGCGGATGTCTCGGGACCCGGCGGCGGTGGCTGACTACTTTCCCCGGCATCCGGTGGTCGCTGGTACTGATCGCGATCACGCACGGGACGTCCTGAGCGAAGTGTTCCTCCCGTTGGAGCTCGAGCCGGTTGGGTCTGGGGCGCAGCTGGATGTCCGGCTCAACGTCGTCAAGGTCGGCCGCGTGACCGCCGGCTACCTCCGCTTCGGAGAGGCCGTAGGGATTCGCACGGTCGAGACCGTGAACTATCACGTCGACATCCCGACAACGGGCCGGGCCCTGATGCGCACCGGTCTGCATGATCCGGTCTACGGCACGCCGGGGCTTGGCGCCATCTTCATGCCGGACCTGCCGGCCAAGCTGGACTGGGGGCGCGGCTGCGCCCAGGTGTGCCTGATGCTGCCGCGTGCAGAGCTCCAGCTGGAGCTGGAGCGCCTGCTGGGGTATCCCATCGGACAACGACTGGACTTCACCCCGGCGCTCGATCTCACCAGCATCGCCGGCGGCACGCTGCTGCGGACCCTGCGGCTGATCGATCACGACTCGCGCCGCTCAGGCGGTCTGCTGGATCATCCACTGGCCGAGCAGCATCTGGAGCACCTACTGCTGGACAGCCTCTTGCTTGCAGCGCCGCACAAGTTCAGCGGGGCGCTCGGCCGGGCCGCCCCGCTGGCCGGTCGGCGTCCGGTCGCCCGCGCGGTCGAGCTCCTGCGATCCAGCCCTGAGCGGGCTTGGACGATCAGCGAGCTGGCCGTGGAGGTGTCGGTCAGCGTGCGCAGCCTGCAAGAGGGATTTCGTACGGGCGTCGGGGTGCCGCCGATGCGGTATCTACGCAGCCTGCGCCTCGACCGGGCTCACGACGAGCTCGTCGCCGCCGAGCCAGGATCGGTGACGGTGGCGGGGGTGGCGGCGCGCTGGGGCTTCACGCACCTTGGCCGTTTCGCCGGGGACTACGGGTCTCGATACCGCGAAACTCCCTCCGAGACACTGCGCGCGGGCCGTCCGCAACGGCTACGCAACGCCGAGCACGCGCCAGGCCCGCGTGGCGACATGCACGTTGAGCCGGGTGTCGACATCAGCAAGATCCAAGCCACCGAGGTCGCGGATGCGTCGTAATCGGTAGCGCAGCGTACTGCGGTGGATCAGGAGTGCCTGCGCAGTCAGGTCGTAGCTGCCCCCGCAGTCGAGGAAATGGGACAGGGTGTTGACCAGCTCCGCGCTCTTGGCAGCGTCGTAGTCGATCAGCGCACCCAGCCAGCGCCGGACGAAGCTGTCGACCGCGCCTCCGCGCTCCGGGTCCTCCAGTATCTGGTAGAGACCAAGCTCCGCGAAATCGGTCCCGCCGTCCGGTGCCGGAGAACGTTCGCGAACGTGCACGGCCCTGAGCGCCTGGGTATAGGAACGCAGAATCCCGGCTGGGTCGACTCCCGACTCTCCCAAGCCGACCGAGCAGGGGAAGTCGGCCCGGGCGTGTTTGAGCGCTTTGTGCAGCTGCCCGGCGTCGGTCCCGCCGGCGAGGATCGCCAGGACCAGACCCCGGCGGCGACCGACCATCGGGCTGGGGTTATTCGATCCGCCGACCCCATGCAGAGCGCTCTCGATCCATGCTGGGTCGTGCCCGGCAGCACAGCGGATGACGGCGACCTGATGGGGTTGCCGAAGGTCGTGCCCGAACAGGGCAGCCCGGGTGCACGCCTCGTCCTCGTCGAGGCCTTCCAGGAGTTCGACGACCAGCTCGCGGCGCAGTCGCATCTCCATCTCTGCCAGTGCAAGACGGTGCGCGAGCTCGCCGGTCAGGAGCGCGGCGGTGCGTTCGACGACATAGGACTCGAAGTCGCCCGCGGAGTGGTCGAGGTCGAGCAGCAAGACACCTCCGATCACGTCACTGTCCGCCCGCGCCGCGGCGATCAGCGAGTCGGTCACGCGTATCGACCTGCCGGCATCGGCCGCGGCACTGAGATCCCGGGACGTCGGCATCCGCACGTCACCCCACACGTCGCCTGCTGCCGCGTCTTCAGCGCTGGACTGCAGGTGGCCGAACTGGTCGACGATCCCCACCGGAAGACGGGTGAGGGAGTAGGCCGTCCTGGCCAGGTCCGCGGCGTGACCGTGGATGGCGGCGTCGGTCATCATTTCGTGCGCCATCGTCCGGCGTGACAACTCGGCCACGCACGCCTCCAGGCGCGCGCTGGTCAGTGCCGGCGCCTCATCGGCGGCCAGCACGAGACCGGCCCGCTCGCCGACGACAAGTGCGATCGCGGTTTGCTGCGCCAGTACGGTCGCCAGGAAGCGGTCAGCTGGCTCAGTCTCGTCCTGGGCGGTCACGACGAGGTACCCCAGGTGCATCCCGAGGGTCAGCATGGAGGTGGCCCAGATCCATCCCTCACCGGACTTGTTGAGCGCGCCATCGCTGCCGGCGAGGCTGTTCAGCTCCGAAATCAGAGACTGCGGACCGCACCAGGCGACGTGGTCGACCGGTCTGTCCCCATCGAGGACGACCAGATAGATCCCGAGCAGCTGGAGGGCGCCGACCGCTGCGAAGGTCGACGCCACCGTCCGCAGGATGTCGTCGCGGCTGTCCATGGTCAGCATCGACTTCGAGAGGGTGTGGATCTTCTGCAGCGCAGCAAGTTGTGTGCTGGTTGGAGGGTCGAGATGAGCCACATCAGTCTCCGTCCGGACTGGCGGGCCCCCGTTTGATGTGCCTGCCCGGATACCGGGTGCGGAATCATCCACGATCACTAAGAAGACCATGAGTTCGGCACCTGCCGGCGCCAACGCTGCTCGTCGTTCAGGCAGGTCAGTGCATCGAACGTACGTTCGACACCAGCCGCCTGGGCGCAGCCCCGGCAAGCACTGGCGTGGGCTAGCGTGGCGCGGTGCCCCCAGTCCCGATTGCCGAGGTCGTCCGGTCCGGTTTCGTCGAGTCGGTGCACTACGGCAGCGTGGCGGCGCTGGCCGGCTCCGGTGAGCTGGTGATCGCCGCGGGGGAGAGCGGCACGGCGATGCTGCCGAGGTCGGCCAACAAGCTCGTACAAGCAGCTGCCATGCTTCGCTCTGGGCTGGCGTTGCAGGGGGAGCTGCTCGCCCTCGCCGCCAGCTCCCACTCCGGCGAGCCGTTTCACCTCGAGGGCGTGCGAACGATCCTGCACGGCGCCGGCCTGGGCGAGTCGGCACTGCAGAACACGCCGGATCTCCCGTCAGGCGCTGCCGAGCGCCGGCTGTGGATCCGGGCAGGGCGCGAGCCGTCGAGCATCGCGCAAGGCTGTTCGGGCAAGCACGCCGCGATGGTCGCCACGTGCGTGGCCGCCGGTTGGTCCGTTGGCGACTACCTCGACCCGGATCATCCGCTGCAGCAGGGGATCGCGGCTCGGCTCAGTGCGCTGTCCGGCGACCGGATCAGGGCGACCGCTGTTGACGGTTGTGGTGCCCCGGCGCATGCCATCACGTTGGCCGGCCTGGCGCGGTCCTTCGCCGCGCTCGCCCATGCCGACGCCAGCAGCCCGGAGGGGATGGTCGCTGCGGCTGTACGTGCCCACCCGCGTTGGGTCGGTGGCACGGGGCGCGACGTGACCATGCTGATGGAGGCCGTCCCTGGGCTGATCGCCAAGGACGGTGCCGAGGCGGTGTACGCGGCGGCGCTGCCGGATGGTCGGGCTGCCGCCGTCAAGGTGAGCGACGGCGGCAGTCGGGCGGGTGCGATCGTCCTGGTCGAGGCGCTTCGCGTGCTGGGCGTCCCGAGTGACGATATTGCCTTCCTGGCCGACAAACCGGTGCTCGGTCACGGCACTCGGGTCGGCTCGGTGGTGCCGCTCGAGCTCGGCGGCTGACCGGGACCCGTACCAGAGTTGTCGGTGGTCGGGCCTAGCGTGATAGACGTGAACGGAGCCCGCCACCAGCTGAGGAGATCGTCATGACCACGCTGTCAGATCGACCCAACACGGCCTTGATGGTGATCGACGTCCAGAAGGGTGTCGTGGACGAGGCACTCCTGCGCGATGCGGTCGTCGGCAGGATCGGGACACTCGTCGACAAGGCTCGTGCGGAGGACGTCCCGATCGTGTGGGTTCAACACTCCGACGAGGAGCTGTCGATCGGCAGCGAGCCCTGGGAGTACGTACCAGAGCTGGTCCGCCGGGACTCAGAACCGCTGGTGCACAAGAGTTTTGGCGACGCCTTCGAGGACACCGACCTGGAGGAGGTGCTGGCCAAGGCTGGCATCGGCCGCCTGGTCGTAGCCGGCGCCGAGACGGATGCCTGCATCCGATCCACGATCCATGGTGCGTTTGCGCGCGGGTACGACGTCACGCTGGTCGGCGACGCACACACGGCGGGGGACAAGAGTGCGTGGGGTGCTCCGCCGGTGGAGCAGGTTATCGCGCACACCAACCTCTACTGGGGCTTTCAGACGGCTCCCGGCCGCAAGGCCGGCGTCACGGCCACCAAGGATGTCTCGTTCGCCGGCTGAGCGACCTGCCGGCACCGACCCCGTGCGACCCGGCAGCAAACAACGGCACCACCGCTTCGGTCTTGGCATACATCTCCTTGTCACCCTTGACGATCGTCACATCACGAGTAGCGTCAAGTGTGACAAGGAGGCGTGTCGTGACGGGAAGCCCGGCGATGGTGCTCGAAGCGGTCAGCCGACGATTGAAGTCCGACCCA
>JAWWOM010000338.1:0-4551 GCA_033851655.1 Frankiales bacterium | reverse complement strand
GGCCTGCTGGCGGCCCCTCGGGACACGGCGTGACGGGATGGCTCGATCTCCCCGCCGATCACCCGTTCGGCCTGCACCACCTGCCGTACGGCGTGCTGGCCGCCGACGGGGGAGAACCGCGCGCCGTCGTCCGCATCGGGGACCAGGCGCTCGACCTTGGGGCAGTCACTGCGGACACGCGGCACAGCGACCTGTTCTCCGGGGGCAACCTCGACCGGTTCCTCGCCGCCGGCCGCGGCGTCTGGTCGGAGGTGCGGGCCCTGGTGGTCGCGCGGCTCACCGACCCGGGGATGCGCGCGGTGACCGAGCACCGGCTGACGCCCGTGCTGCCGGAGGCGGAACGACTTGCGTTCAGCGTCATGGACTACGTCGACTTCTACGCCTCGGAGAACCACGCCACCAACGTCGGTCGGATCTTCCGGCCGGCCGGCGAGGCACTGACCCCCAACTGGAAGCACATGCCCATCGGCTACCACGGCCGGGCCGGCACCGTCGTCGTCTCCGGCTCGGACGTGCGGCGGCCGTCCGGACAGACAGCTGCCGATGGCGGCCCGCGTTTCGGGCCGAGCGAGCGGCTGGACTTCGAAGCCGAGGTGGGCTTTGTCGTCGGAGCCGGGTCCGACCCCGGGAGACCAGTCCCCCTCGCTGCTTTCCGCGACCACGTCTTTGGCATCTGCCTGTTGAACGACTGGTCGGCCCGCGACCTCCAGGCCTGGGAGTACGTACCCCTCGGGCCGTTTCTCGGCAAGTCGTTCGCGACGTCCGTGTCGGCCTGGATCACCCCGCTCGAGGCGCTCGATGGCGTGTGGCGCCCACCGCCTCCCCGGACGGCCAGGCTGCTGCCCTATCTCGACGATGAGGACGCTCCCGCCGGCCTCGCCCTCCAGCTGGAGGTGTCCGTGAACGGCTGCGTGCTGTCGCGGCCGCCGTTCGGCACCATGTACTGGACGGTGGCCCAGTTCGTCGCGCACGCCACCATCAATGGCGCCCACCTCCGCCCCGGTGACCTGCTCGGGTCCGGCACCGTGAGCGGACCGGAGCCCAGCCAGCGCGGCAGCCTGCTCGAGCTCTCCTGGGCCGGCAGTCAACCGGTCCGGTTGCCCGACGGTACGAGCCGGCAATTCCTCCTCGACGGTGACGAGGTGGTCCTGCGCGCCACCGCGCTCACGTCGAGCGGGCCGATCGGGCTCGGTGAGGTACGGGGTCGGGTGCTGCCGGCTGAGGATTGGCGGCGCGGACCGCCTCGGCGCCGCTGAGGTCCCCGCGCGCGAGCAGCCCCGCCACCACGCCGTCGACGTCGGCCTCGGGGCGGTTCTGACTGAGCTTGGCCTTGGCCTCGATCCGGGTGATCACCAGCTCGAGGCCGACGATGGCCCGCAGCTGGCCCTCGACGTAGGCGGCCGGGGCGTCGTCCACCGACCACGGCCGCGGCTCGGAGGACTCGTGATGGTCGGTCAGCCGACGCACGAAGGCGGACAGCCACTCGGTGTCGTCGTGCACCACCAGGGTCCCGTACACGTGGGCGGTCAGGTAGTTCCAGGTCGGGACGACGCGGCCGTTCTCGACCTTGCTGGCATAGAAGTTCGGCGAGATGTACGAGTCGGGACCATGCACGATCACCAGCGACTCGCCGGTCGTCGGCAGCTGCCACTGCGCGTTGTTGCGCGCGACATGGCCGAGCAGCGCACCCTGCGACCCCATCGAGGGGTCGAACAGGAACGGCAGGAAGGTCGCGAACAGCCCGTCGGCGGTCGACGTGACCAGGTCGGCCGCGGCACCCCTGGCCAGCAGCGCGCGCACCTCCTCGTCGGAGGCCTGGAAGTGCTGGGGTACGTACATCAGTCGCTCCTCGCCATCACCAAGACTCTCCCACGATGACATCCGCCGCTCTCGCCGGTCTGTACGGGGGACGGCATCCAACGATGGCATCGACAGACGGAGAGCGACCATGACCGAACGAACCGCGCAGCGCTGGGTGCTTGCGCTGACGTCCGCCGCAGCATTGATGGTGGCGCTGGACCAGCTCGTGGTCTCGACCGCCCTGACCACCATGCAGCGCGACCTGCACGCGTCGCTCCAGACGCTGGAGTGGACGGTCAACGCGTACAGCCTCAGCTTTGCGGTCCTGCTGATGACCGCAGCTGCACTCGGTGACCGCTGGGGCCGCAGGCGGATCCTGGTCGCCGGGCTCATCCTGTTCACCCTCAGCTCAGCCGCGTGCGCCTTGGCGCCGAGCGTGGGCTGGCTGATCGCGGCGCGCGCGGTGCAGGGTGCCGGCTCCGCCTGCGTGATGCCGGTGGCGATGGCGATGCTGACCGCCGCGTACCCGCCGGAGCGGCGCGGCAAGGCGCTCGGCGTGTTCTCGGCGCTGGTCGGGCTGGCCGTCGTCGGCGGTCCGCTGGTGGATGGCGCGGTCACCGAAGGTCTCGCCTGGCAGTGGATCTTCTGGCTGAACGTCCCGGTGGGCCTCGTGGTGGTCCCGCTGGTCCTGACCCGCACGTCGGAGACGTTCGGGCCGAGGCGGCGGCTCGACGCCGTGGGTGTGCTGCTGGCGACGGCCTCAGCCTTCGGACTGGTCTGGGGCCTGATCCGTGGCAACCCGGCCGGTTGGGGCAGCGCAGAGGTGCTCGTGGCGCTTTGCGTTGGTGGCACGGCGTTCGTGGCGTTCGTGCTGTGGGAGCTGCGGGTGGACGAACCGATGCTGCCGATGCAGTTCTTCCGCTCCCGGGCGTTCGCGGCGGGCAACGCCTCGGCCTTCCTGATGTACGCGACCCTGATGGGCGCGCTGTTCTTCGTCTCGCAGTACCTCCAGGTCTCCTTCCGGTACGGGGCACTCGGGGCAGGTCTCCGGCTGCTGCCGTGGACGGCTCCGCTGTTCGTCGCCGGACCGGTCTCCGGCATCCTGAGCGACCGCTTCGGACCGCGCACGCTGCTCTCGACCGGCCTGCTGCTGCAGTCGGCGGGGCTGGCCTGGATCTCCCTCAACGCCGCAGCGCATGCGGGGTACGGGGCCTCGGTGGCTGCCCTGGTCGTCGCCGGCACCGGCGTGACGATGGCCATGCCGGCGGCGCAGAGTGCCGTGCTCGGAGCCGTTCCGCCATCAGCCATCGGCAAGGCGTCCGGCACCTTCCACACGCTGCGCCAGATCGGCGCAGTGTTCGGGATCGCTGTGCTGGCAACGGTATTCGCCGCGCAGGGCAGCTTTGTCTCCCCGTCCAGGTTCGACGACGGCCTTGCCCCGGCACTGGCCGTTGCTGCCGCGATGTCCCTGGCCGGTGCAGCCATCGCGTTGCGTACCCCCGGCCGCACGAAGCCTGAGCCGGCTCAGCTGGCGGACCCCGTACCGGCTGGTGCCCGTGGCTGAATCCCTGCAGGCAGAGGTGGTCGCCGGCCAGCGGTGATTCTCCGTGTCGGGGCTGGTCTCCATACCGACCCCGTTGAACGGAGACCCATGACCACCGAGCCGCGTACCGTACGCAGCACCGTCATTCCCGAGCCACCCGCCATCCGGACCGGATGGACCCTTGCCCTCGCGTCGTTCGGCGCCTTCCTCACCTCACTCGACGTCGTCGTCGTCGCCACGGCGCTGCCCAAGATGCGGGTCGCTCTGCACGCGTCGCTGTCCGACCTCGAGTGGACGATCAACGCCTACAACCTGGTGTTCGCCTGCCTGCTGCTGACCGGCGCGGCTCTGGGCGACCGGTTCGGTCGCCGGCGCGGCTATGTCGCCGGGCTGCTGCTGTTCACGCTGAGCTCCGCCGCGGCTGCGCTGTCGACCACCGCCGGGGCCCTGATCGCGGCGCGGATCGTCCAGGGAGCCGGCGCCGCCATCGCCATGCCGCTCACCCTCACGCTGATCACCGAGGCGTTCCCGGTCGAGAAGAGAGGAGCGGCGATCGGGATCTGGGGTGGCGTGAGCGGCCTCGGCGTCGCGGCAGGACCCGTACTCGGCGGTGCCATCGTCCAGGGCCTCTCCTGGCACTGGATCTTCTGGCTGAACGTCCCGGTCGGCCTGGTGGTCGCTGCGCTCTCGGCGGTGAAGCTCAAGGAGAGTCGCGGTCCGCGGCCCTCGTTGGACCTCCCCGGGCTGCTGCTGGTGGGTGCAGGCATGTTCGCGCTGACCTGGGCGCCGGTGAAGGCGCCGGTGGTCGGCTGGGGCAGTGGGCAGGTCGTCGGCGCGCTGGTCGCCGGGATCGCGTTGCTGGCAGGGTTTGTTGCCTGGGAACGGCGAGCGGCCCACCCGATGTTGCCGATCGGCTACTTTCGGAACCGCGGCTTCATGTCCGTCAACTTCGTGGCGTTCTTCCAGTTCATCTCGCTGCTGGGGTCACTGTTCATGGTGACCCAGCTGTTCCAGATCGGGCTGGGCTACTCGCCGCTCGGCGCGGGGCTGCGGATCCTGGTCTGGATGGCCATGCCGATGCTGGTCGCTCCTCCGGCTGGCGCGCTGGCCGACCGCTTCGGCAACAAGCCGTTCATGATGGCCGGCCTTGCGTTGCAGGGGATCGGCCTCGGCTGGCTGGCGGCGGTGGTCTCGCCGGGAGTGGGGTA
>JAWWOM010000309.1:0-27894 GCA_033851655.1 Frankiales bacterium | reverse complement strand
CACGCTGGTGGAGATCTGGCAGTACCGCCAGCTGCTCGGCCAGCTGACCCGCAAAGAGCTCAAGGTCAAATACAAGGACAGCGTGCTGGGCTTCCTGTGGACGCTGATCCGGCCGCTGCTCCAGCTGCTCGTCTACAGCATCGCCGTCGGTGGCTTCCTGGGGAACAGCAAGTCGATCCCGGAGTTCGGTGTCTACCTGTTCACCGGGCTGCTCTGCTGGACGTTCTTCACGGACATCATCGGTGGCTGCACCGGCTCCATCGTCAGCAACGCCGGCCTGGTCAAGAAGGTCTACTTCCCGCGAGAGCTGTTCCCTCTGTCGGTGGTGGGCGCCGCTGCGGTCAACTTACTGCTCCAGTGCGTGTTTCTGATCTCCGCCTACACCTGGAACGGGCAGTGGCCCTACCCGGACAACTTCCTGCTGATCCCGCTGGCGCTGCTGGTGCTCGTCGTGTTCGGTACGGCGCTCGGTCTGATGCTCGCCGCCTCGAACGTCTACCTGCGGGACATCCAGTACCTCGTCGAGGTCGGCCTGCTGTTCTGGTTCTGGATGACGCCGATCGTCTACGCCTGGACCAACGTCCGGGACAAGCTGGTCCACAACTACAACTGGCTGCTGCAGATCTACCTGGCGAATCCGATGTGCGACGTGGTGCTCGCCTTCCAGCGTGCGCTGTGGCCTGGGGGTCGGCTCACGATCTACAACAAGGACGCAAACGGGGTCGAGCAGCCGGTCCAGGGAGCGCAGCACGTCTATCATGGCAACCTTTACGGCCGGCTGGGCATCCTGCTCGGCGTCTGCGTGGTGCTGCTGTGGCTCTCGCAGCGGGTCTTCGCCCGCGCCCAGGGCAACTTCGCGCAGGAGCTCTGACATGAGCACGCCGATCATCCGCGTCGAGGGCGTGTCCAAGAAGTTCAACATCCACAAGGACAAGAACCTCAAGGAACGGATCGTCAACGCCGGCCGGTCCAAACAGCACGCCGAGGAGTTCTGGGCGCTCAAGGAGATCTCGTTCGAGCTCGAGGCCGGCAAGACCCTCGGCCTGATCGGGCACAACGGCTCGGGCAAGTCCACCCTGCTCAAGATCATCGGCGGCATCCTGACGCCCAACTCGGGGTACGTCGAGCGGCGCGGCCGGCTGGCCGCCCTGCTCGAGCTCGGCGCCGGGTTCCACGGTGACCTGACCGGTCGGGAGAACGTCTACCTCAACGCCTCGATCCTCGGCCTGAGCCGCAAGCAGACCGAGCAGTACTTCGACGAGATCGTCGACTTCTCCGGCATCGAGCAGTTCATCGACACGCAGGTCAAGTTCTACTCCAGCGGCATGTACGTCCGGCTGGCCTTCTCCGTCGCCGTCCACGTCGACCCCGAGATCCTGCTCATCGACGAGGTGCTCGCGGTCGGCGACGAGCCGTTCCAGAAGAAGTGTCTGGACAAGATCCGCTCGTTCCAGCGCGACGGTAGGACGATCGTGTTCGTCACGCACGGCCTGGACGTCGTCCGGGCGCTGTGCGACCGGGCGATCATGCTCGATCACGGCAAGCTGGCGATCGACGGCACCCCGACGGACGTTCTGCGGGCCTTCCGCGACCAGTACAGCGTGGAGAGCCTGCCCGAGGACCAGCGCGGCGACCGGCGGATCGAGGTCACCGACATCAGGGTGCTCGACGGCTCCGGCTCGGCCCGCAACCGGTTCGTGCCCGGCGACAGCGTGGTGATCGAGGTCGACCTGCTCGGGCACAGGCCGACCGACGAGTGGGGCGTCGGTATCGCGATCTTCAACAAGGACGACGTCCTGATGTACGGGACCAACAGCTATGTCCAGCTGATGACGCTTGCGCCGTACAAAGCAGGGCACAAGAGAGTTCGCTTCCTGTTCGAGGACATCGCCTTGACCGAGGGCCAGTACTACTGCACCGTTGCTGTCCACCCCATGACCGGGCCGGAGTACCACCGGCTGGAACGCAAGGCGGCGTTCCGGGTCTACACCGCGTCGCACGACGAGGGCCTGCTCTACCTGACCCCCAAGATCGAGGTGCTGGACACGTGAGCGACAGTCCAGAGACCGTCGTCCGTGAAGGGCGCATCGGCCTGGTGCCGGCCCGGTTCGGCGAGGGCATGGTGGGCGGCGCCGAGATCGTGCTGCACCAGATGGCCAAGCGGCTGCAGGACCGCGGCTGGGACGTCGAGATCCTCACCACCACGGCGATGAACCACCACACGTGGGAGAGCGAGCTGCCGCCCGGCACGTCGGTCTCCGACGACGGCCTCACGGTGCACCGGTTCCCCGCGGTGTTCCAGCAGACCGAGGAGCGGCAGAAGCTCGAGGCGGCCATCCTGGCCGGGCACCCGGTCTCGATCGCCGACCAGCAGCGCTGGATGAACGCCGGCATGCGCTCACCGGAGCTGTTCCACCACCTGCTCGACCACGGCGAGGAATACCGGGCCCTGATCTTCACGCCGTACCCCTCCTGGCTGGCCTTCGCCTGTTCGGCGCTGCTGCCCGAGCGCAGCGTGCTCTGGACCTGCCTGCACGACGAGCCCTACGCCTACCTCGAGCTGTTCCAGCCGATGTTCACCGGCGTCGCCGGGCTGCTGCTGCAGACCGAGCCGGAGCACGCGCTGGCCCACCGGATCGCCGAGCTCGGACCGCACGCGCTGGTGGGCTGCGGGGTCGAGATCCCGCAGAGCTATGACCCAGACGGGTTCCGCAAGCGCTACGGCATCGAGGGCCGGTTCCTGCTCTACGCCGGCCGCCGCGAGGGTGCCAAGGGCTGGGAAGTCCTGCTCGACCAGCTGGCGCGGGCGACCGAGCGGCGCGACCTGCCGTTCAGCCTGGTCACCATGGGCGGCGGCGACGTCAACCCGCCGGAGTGGTTCAAGGACAAGGTGATCGACGTCGGCTTCCTGCCCGACGACGAGCGGGACAATGCCTTCGCCGCCGCTGACGCCTACCTCCAGCCGTCGAGGTACGAAGCCTTCTCCCGTACGGTCATGGAGGCGTGGCTGGCCGGCACGCTGGTCATCGCCAACGGCGGGTCCGACGTCGTGGCCGACCACTGCGCCCGCTCCGGCGCCGGCCTGGTCTACGAGGACGAGCTCGAGCTCGAGGAGGCACTGGTCTTCCTCGCCGAGGCCCCCGAGGCTGCCGCCGACATCGCCGCCAACGGCCGCGCCTACGTCATCGACAACTACCGGTGGGAGGTCGTGCTCGACAAGGTCGAGGACGCCCTGGCCAGCTGGACCGCGAGCTGAGGAGCGGCATGCGCATCCTGATGGTGACGCCCTACGCTCCGCTCCGTGACGGCATCGCCGCCTACGCCGTCCAGCAGGTCGGTGCGCTGCGCGCCGAGGGCCACGACGTCGAGGTGCTCTCGCCCGGTCCGTCAGCCGCGCACCACCACCTCGACCTCAGCGGGCTGCGCGGCATCGGAGCGCTGACCAAGCGGGTACGCGGCTACGACAAGGTGATCGTGCAGTTCCACCCTGACCTGTTCTATCCGCACCCGACCACCCCCGACCGTCACGCGGCGGTCAGCGCAGCCCTGCTCGCGATGGTCAAGGCGTCGCGCAACGTCGAGATCGTGGTGCACGAGATCGACTATCGCCTTGGCCAGCGCAAGGGCCTGGATTCCTTTGCTGCCAAGGTCTTTTGGCGTCAGGTCAACACCATCGTCCTGCACACCGACGCCGAGCGGGACGACTTCGTCTCCTCGTTCGGGGTCAAGCCGGGCCGGATCAACGTCGTGCCGCACGGGGCTTCGTTCGTCAAGCGGACCAGGGCCGACCGGGCGACCGCGCGCCGGACGCTGGGCATCGACCCCGGTGCGTTCGTGTTCCTCGCCATCGGCTTCATCCAGCCGCACAAGGGTTTTGACCGTGCCGTACGGGCTTTCTCCGGCCTCGCCGACCACGGCTGCGAGCTGCACGTCGTCGGCTCGATCCGGGTCGACGACCCCAGCTTCGCGTCCTATCTCGGTGAGCTCGAGGGGCTGGTGGAGACGACCCAGGGCGCTGTGCTGCACACCGGCTACGTCAGCGACGAGCTCTTCGACCGCTGGATCGTCGCCTCCGACGTGGTCGTGCTGCCCTACCGCAACATCTGGAGCTCCGGCGTCCTGGAGCGGGCGATGCTCTACGACCGCCGGGTGCTGGTGACCTCGGTCGGTGCGCTGGCGCAGCAGGTCGGTGACCGCCCGCTGGTCACCCTGGTCGACGGGGATGCCGAGCTGATCGCGGGCATGCGCGCCCTGGTCGGCCGCTCCGACGACCTCCACATCGAGTCCTCGCCCTGGTCACTGGCCGAGGGCACGGAGCCGTTGCGGGTGCGGGTGCAGGACGAGCTGGTCGCCCGGGCCCAGATCCGCCGCGGCGGCCGGGCCGTCGTCAGCGAGCGGGGCAGTCTGGTCGACCGTACGGCAGCGGCCTCGGCCTCACGCCGCAGCGCAGCCCTGCGCCGGTTGCCGCCACTGGCCCCGCCGGCGGCGATCTCGGGCCGGCGCGGTGCCTCGACCTTCAAGCGGATGGTGCGCAGGGCCACCGCGTGGCAGGTCGACCCGGTGATCCACCAGGTCAATGCGCTGCGCGACGCCGTGGTGCAGGCGATCGAGGAGCCGACACCCCGCCGATAGCGGCCCTATCGACGGTGGCGGGGCCTTCCCGCGCCGATGGCGCCGCTATCGTCGCGGCTGGCTGCCGGACCTGTTCCGCCGATAGCGGCCCTATCGTCGCCGACGGGGCCGTCCCGCACCGATGGCGCCGCTATCGACGCCGGGTCAGTGGCCCGGCAGCCGGAAGACGTAGACCCCGCCGGTGAAGACCGGCTGCTCGTGCAGCAGGCCGCTGAGGTAGGCGGCGACCCGGGCCGAGTCGCCGACCGGTCCGACGATCAGCGCCGTAGCCTGCTCGCTCATCGTCTTGATCTCACTCAGCAGCAGCTGTTCGGTGCCGCCACCGGCCGGCGGCGGGTCGTCTGTGGCGCCGGACAGATGATGGGCGACCCTGTTCAGCTCAGGGGTCGGTGCGCCGTACTCGCCCTCTCCGTGCGGGCCGGCGATGATGCCCCAGGCGCCGAGCAGCTTGTAGTGGAAGTTGTCGATGGCCTGCCAGCGCATGGCCGTGGCGTCGATCGTGTTGGGCCACGGCAGCATGGCCACGGTCGAACCGTCCGGAACGCCCGGCAGCAGCTGTCCCGACGCGAAGGCCGCCGGCTGGGTCATCCGGTAGATCTTCGCGCTTCGCTGCGGCAGCACCGCGAGGACAGTGAGCGCCACGAGCACCGCGGTCCACTGCTGGGTGGACGGCACGGTGCCGGCGGCGGAGTCCCAGGCGGCCGCTGCGAGCAGGGCCGCGAACAGCGCCACGTACAGCGAGAACCGCACGGTGACGATGCTCTGCAGCACCGGCAGGTGTGCCATCACCCGCCCCGGTCCGGGGATGCCCAGGCTGAAGCCGGCCAGCCGCAGGGTCCAGCCGAGGGCGAGGACGGCGCTGACGAACAGCCCTGTCCAGCACCAGTGCAGCGTGGTGCCCCGCAGCCGCCGCCTGCTGGCCAGCAGCAGCACGATCAGCGGCAGCCCGATGTAGCCGGTGACCTCGCCGGAGTCGCCGTCCTGGATCCGCTGCATCGTCTGCTGCGAGAGAAGCCGGCTGACAAGGGTCTGCGGCGTGGGCGTGAACGAGGTGAACGGGTCGGTCGACCAGGGGGTGATCGGAACGCCGGAGGTGAGGTGGGCGCTGCCGAAGAACTGCACGAACAGTGCCGGCGCGGCGATCGGGACCGCGATCACCAGGGCCCAGCCGATGGTACGGACGACCCGGTGGGCAGCTTCGACGACAGCGGGGCGGGGCCGGCGGCGCGCGAGCAGTCCCAGGACGGCGAGGGCGACAATGCCTGAGGTGGCGAGGATCTCCTCGCTGATCCACAGCTGCAGGACGGCCGCCAGCCCGAGCAGCAGGCCGCCGCGGCGGGCGCTGATGGTGCCCATGACGATGCGGTAGAGCAGCGCAGCGGCGAGCGGCGGGAAGATGGCGAACGACAGGTGCAGGTGGCCGCTGGAGTTCTCGGCGATGACGTGGGTCGAGAACCCGTACAGAAAGCCGGCCAGGAACGAGGAGCGGGCCCGCAGGCCGAGCATCCGGCCGGCCAGGTAGGCCGACCAGGCAGAGACCGCAGGGGCGGCGATCAGGAGCAGGTTGACGGTGGTGATCGGCCCCCAGAGCTCGGTCACCGGCGCCATGACCAGGCCGAGCAGGGGGACCGAGGTGTTCCACATCGAGTTGACACCCTGCGGCGCGTTGATCCAGGTGCTGATGAACGGGGAGTGGCCGTGGCTGATCGCGTACGGGGTCCAGCCCAGCCACCAGGTGAACAGTGACGTGTCCGGCCCGCCCATCTGGGCGGAACGCAGGTGCCGGAACAGCGGCCAGTACAGCCAGATCGAACCCACGGCATAGGCTGCCGCGGCCCCGACCGCGTCCCAGTGGCGGCGCGCGAAGTCACCCCGGCGCCGAAGCGGCTGCTCCGAGTCCGCGGTGTCCCCCCGTGCCTGATCCAGCGCCATCGTCGGGACTCTATCGCGACCTGTGGCCGGCCAGCGACGCCGTCAGGCCCCGGCCTTGTCTATCGCGGACTGCAATGACTTGGCGTAGCCCGCAGAGGTGTACGACGCTCCGGACACGGCGTTGATGTTGGCGCTCTGTGCGGCCAGCGCCTCCCGGCGCAGCTGCGGCTCGGCGCGGGCGCTGATGTCGCCGGACCGGCCGCCCTGAGGCAGGGACAGCGCCGTGATGTCGACGATCTGGTGGCCCTTGAAGGTGACCCGCAGCTGCACCGTCCCGTACGACACGTCGTACGCGGCGCCGGTGACCGTGCGCGACACGGTGACCGGGGCGGTCGTCTTGGGCGGCGGGGCGACGGTTGTCCGCGGTGCGGTCGTCGTCCGTGGTGCTGCGGTCGTCCGTGGTGCGGCGGTCGTCTGTGGTGCTGCCGCGGAGGTGGACGCCGGATGGCTGGTGCGGGCGGCGGGGGTCTTGACCGCCGCGGTCTGCGGTGGCGTGCTGCGCGCCTTGTGCTTCGGTTTGGCCGGCACCGCCGACGTGGGTGCTGCGCCGGCCGGCGCGCTGGCCGCGCCGCCACCGCCCACCGGCTGCGCGAGCTCGGTGGCACCGAGCGCGCTTCGCGGGGTGGGCTCGGTGACCGAGCGGCCGAGGACGCTGAGCACGATCACCGCGGACATCGCGGTGAAGCCCACGGCCCGGCGCACGGTGCTCCTGCGGGCGAGCCGCGCCTGCAGGTCGTCGCTCACAGGGCGAACTCCTCGGCGTGGACCTGGCGGGGGGCGACCTTGAGCCGGCTCAGTGACGACAGGACCCGGTGGGTCATCCCTGGCGGCCCGCAGACGTAGCAGTCCCTGCCCCGGATGTCGGGGACCAGCTTGGCCAGGCTGCGGGCGTCCAGCGGGTCGTAACCGATGTCCGAGCGGCGGCCGACCAGGTAGTGCACCACGAGCCCGTACTGCTGGGTCAGCGCATCGAGCTCGTGCCGCAGCACGAGGTCGGCCGGCCGGCTGGCCCGGTAGATCAGCACGACAGAGCCGGCCGGGGGGCGGGTCGAGGCGAGGAACTCCTCGGCCAGGGCCCGGACCGGACCGATGCCGGAGCCGCCGGCGATGAGCAGCGTGCGCGGCAGCTCGCGCCGGTCGCCGGTGAAGTGCCCGAACGGCCCCTCCGCCAGGACCGGTGTGCCGTGGTGCAGCCGCGCGAGGGAGCGGCTGTGGTCACCGGCGGCCTTGACCGTGATCCGCAGGTGCCGGTCCCGAGGCGTCGCCGACAGGGAGTACGGGTGCGCCGACCACATGTGGCCGGGGGTGACGAACCGCCACAGCAGGAAGTGCCCGGCCTGCGCTCCGAGCTCGTCGAGCCGGCGGCCGCGGATCCAGACGCTGACCACGCCCGGCCCCTCGACGACGACCCGGTCGACGACCATCCGGTGGACGAACCAAGCCCGGACCGGCGTGCCCAACCGGAAGACCAGGACGGAGCCGGCAACGCCTGCGTACAGGGCGATCCAGAGCAGCCGGTTGAAGGAATGACCGACGAAGTCGGCGCCGGTGGTGATCTGGTGCTCGAACGACAGGGCGATCGCGACGTAGGTGCTCAGGTGCAGCCAGTACCACGCCTCGTACGACATCCTGGCCCGCATCGTGCGGGCGCTGACCCAGGCGACGAGGCCGAAAAGTGCAACCGCAGCAAGGGCTTGGAACATGTCCGGGTAGTTGAACACGATGTGCCAGCCGCTGGCGACGACGTTCTGGTGCGCCGCCTGACCGTAGCCCTGGCTGATCAGCACCACGTGGGCCACGATCAGCAGCACGGTGTTGGTGCCCAGGCCACGGTGCCAGGCCGCCAGCCGGTCGAACCCGACCGCGCGCTCGAACCAGGGCACCCGCGACATCAGCAGGATCTGGACCAGCACCAGGTAGGTGGCGATCAGCCCGGCCAGCCGTCCGGCGGCGGTGACCGTGCCGCCCGGGCCGGCCATCGTCGTGGTGTCCTGCCACCACAGACCGATGACGAGCAGGGCGCCCCCGAGCAGCGCGAGGCGCACGGAGCCACCGCGGTGGCGGGCGCTCGTCGGCGGGCTCGCGACCGTGCGCAACGGTGCGAGATCCTGCGCCACGTCGCCTCCGACCCGAGCGCGGACCTCGCGCATCGTCGCATCAGGATCGGCGGCGGTTCTTGGGACTTCCTTGGACGGCGGGCAGGGTCAGCCGGAACGTGGTGCCGGTCGGCCCGCTGGCCACGACGGTCAGCGTGCCGCCGTGCCGGGCGGCCACACCGGAGGCGAGGGAGAGACCGAGACCGTAGCTGCGCCGGTCGGCGCGCTGCCGGCCGCTGTGGAACCGGTCGAAGATCCGGTCGGCGACGTCGGGGTCGAGACCGGTCCCGGTGTCGGTGACGTCGACGGTGCACAGGTCCCGTTCCCTGCCGGAGGTCAGGGTGACCCGGCCGCCCTCGGGGGTGTGCGCGAGGGCGTTGTCGACCAGCGCGGTCAGGGCCCGGCGGAGGGCGACCGCGTTGCCCTCGACGACCGCGTCCGTGGCGTGCTCGGCGACCAGCTCGATGCCCCGCTGCGCCGCGTACGCCCGGGCGCTGTCGGCGAGCTCGGAGCAGAGCAGCCCGAGGTCGAGCGGGACGTGCGTCCCCGCGGACCCGGCGTCGGCAGCGAGCAGCAGGTCGTCCACGACGGCGACCATCCGTGAGGTGTCCCGTACGACACCTTGGCTGTCGTCACGGATCTCACCGGTCACGCCCGAGTCCTGCAGCGAACGGGCGAGGAGCTGGGCACGGGTGCTGAGCAGGGTCAGCGGAGTCCGCAGCTCGTGGCTCGCGTCGGCGACGAAGTCCCGTTGCAGGGCAAGGGCCTGCGCCAGCGGACGGACCGCCCGCCGGCCCATGACCAGGCCGACTGCACCTGCCATGGCGAGCCCCGCCGCGCCGACGGTGAGCAGCGCGATGACCAGGTGCTGCCGCTCCTGGTGCTGCGAGGCCAGGTCCAGGGCCGCCTGTACGACAGCGGAGCCCCGCGTCGCCGTACGCACCCGGAACTCGTGGCCGTTGCCCTTGACGTCGCTGGTGACCGGCCGACCGGTGCTCTGGACCAGGTCGAGTGCTGCGAGGTCGGGCAGCGGCGGCGGCAGGCCGGGGGTGGCCTTGACCACGCCAGCCGTACGGATGACCAGCCAGGTGCTGGCCGGCGGGTCCACCACGTCGTCCGCGCTGGTGGTGGCCTGGCGCAGCAGCGAGTCCGTCTGGGCATGCTGCTGGCGCAGGGCGACGGCCACCGCGAGGGCTGACAGCAGCGCAACCACCAGGGCGACCAGAACCGCGCTCTGCAGGGCGATCCGGCGTGCGGTGCCCCGTACCAGGGCCGCGTCTCCGGAGCTGAGGTCCCGGCTCATGCCGACCCCAGCTGGTAGCCGACCCCGCGCACGGTGCGGATCGCCCCCCGGCCCAGCTTCCTTCGGCAGTAGTGGACGTAGGTGTCGACGACCACGTCGGACTCTGCGTCGGTGAACACGTGCTCGCGCAGCTCGCTCCTGGTGAAGACCCGCTGTGGCCGCCTGGCCAGCAGGGCCAGCAGCACCGCCTCGCGCTCGGAGAGGCTCACGCCGGTGCCTGCAGGCTCGGCCGGGCCCCGTACCAGCCGGGCATCGACGTCGAGAATCCTGGTGCCGAGGGACAGCACGCCTGCCGCCTCGGTGTGCCTGCGCAGCAGCGCCCGCACCCTGGCGAGCAGCTCGTCGACGTCGAAAGGTTTGGTGAGGTAGTCCTCGGCGCCCGCGTCGAGGCCGGCGATCCGGTCGCCGACCGTTGCCCGCGAGGACAGGATCAGGGCCGGCGTCGTGACGCCGCGGCCGCGCAGCCGGACCAGCAGGTCGAGACCTTCGATGGCGGGCAGGCCACGGTCCACCACGAGGGCGTCGAAGCTCTGCGTGAGGCCGAGGTGCAGCGCCCGGTGGCCGTCGGGAGCGTGGCTGACCTGGTAGCCCTCGCTGCGCAGCAGCCGCTCGAGCATCCCGGCGAGCTCGCGGTCGTCCTCGACGAGGAGAACGGCAGGTCCGGTCATCGGTTCAGTGTGCCTGTCGCCTGGAGATAGGCGCGCATCGTCGCCTGGGCACAGCGCTGCCAGGTGAACTCGCGGGCCCGTTGCCTGCGGGCGTCCCGGCCGGCTGACGTGTCGGTCGTGGACACCGTGACGATTTCCCCGGCGAGACCTTCGACGTCGTCCGGGTCGACCATCGGCGCCAGGCCAGCCGAGATCTCCTGCAGTGCAGGCACTCTGCCGGCGATGACAGGCGTGCCGGCGGCGAAGGCCTCGAGCAGCGGCAGGCCGAAGCCCTCGTACCGTGACGGCAGCGCGAGGGCCACCGCGCCGGCGACCAGCTGGCGCAGCTGGGGGTGCGGCAGGTAACCGGTGCTCACGACACCGTCCCGGTGCTGGACGGCGTCGCCCCAGCCGGGTGGCCCGACCAGCACAAGTGCTGGTACGACAGGGTTCTCCTTGCGGGCTTGCGCGTGTGCCTCGAGCAGGACCGCGAGGTTCTTGCGCGGCTCGAGGCTGCCGACGAAGAGCAGGTAACGCCCCGGCAGCCCGTGCTGGTCGAGCCACCGCGCGGCCGCGGGCATGGCGTCGTACCAGTGCTCAGCGACGCCCAGCGGTGTGGGGACGACCCGGCTGCGGTCGATCCGGTAGAACTCCGCGACCTCGTCGGCGACCGCGGCGGTGGGCGTCGTCACCACGACCTGCCCGTCCCGCAGGGCTCGGGGTACGAGGCTGCGGTACCGAAGGCTGGCGGCGGTGACCACCTCCGGCAGCTTCTCGTACGCGAGGTCGTGGATCATCAGCACGCCGGCCGCCCTGCGGCGGGGCGGCAGCACGAAGTTGGTGCCGTGGAAGACGTCCGCCCTGCCCGAGAGCAGCTCCACCGGCGGGAAGCCGCCCCTGAGCCAGGCGGCCTGGAGCAGCCGGGCCGGCGCCGGCCGGGCAGCCACCCTCGCGCCGGGTGGGGCCTGGAGGTCCTTGCGGCCACGGAAGGTGAACGCGGTGAGGGCCAGCTCCGGCGGGTCCGCGAGGCTGAGCAGGCCGTCGAGCAGGCCCGCGACGTAGTGGCCGACGCCGGTCCGCGGACCGATCAGCGGGGTGGCGTCCAGGGCGACTCTCATCCCGGCGCATCCTGCCACACCCGCTGCAGGGCGCCGGTGAAAGCCGGCGCGCTATGCGGCCTTCTTCTTTCGCCCGATCGACGGGAACCGCCGCTTCACCGCCGCCCGTACCTTCTTCTGCTCCGCCGGTGTCCCGTTCTGCGCCACCCGGGCCAGGGCGTTGCGGGCGTGTGCCTTGTCCGGGATGGGGTACTTGCGTTTGCCGGGCAGAGCGAAGGTCTTCTTCTTCAGCTTCTTGCGATCCTTGGTGCTCAGCTCTTTCGCCAACCCACTCACCTCCACAGTCGGTGTCGAGGCGCTACCCGGGCGCCGAAGCGCAAAAACCCGGGACCGATGACCCCCGCCGGACCCGCTGACCAGCGGATCTTCCGGGGTGGTGCGTGCGCGGGCAACGAACAGAGTTAACTGTCGGCATGCGGGTCGCCGTCCTCCTGGAGCAGTGCCTGTCCCCGGTGCCTGGCGGCACGGGCCGGTACAGCCGCGAGCTGGCGGCGGCGGTTGCGGCGGAGAAGTCCGAGGACGACACCGTGACCGGCTGGACCGCCTGGCACCGCAGCGTCGACGGGGCAGCGGTGCAGGGCGTGCTCGGACCGGTACGGCTGGCCCTGCCCCGGCGCCCGTTGGTCGCCGCCTGGCAGCAGGGACGGGGGCCGCGGCCGGCCGACTGTGACCTGGTGCACGCACCCACGCTGCTGGCGCCGCCGCGCGGTCGCACACCGCTCGTCGTCACCATCCACGACGCCGTCCCGTGGACGCACCCGGGGACGCTCACGCCACGCGGCGTCGACTGGCACCGCGCGATGGCGGTGCGGGTGGCCCGTACGGCGGATGCCGTCGTCGTACCGACGCAGGCCGTCGCCGATGCGCTCGCCGACCTGCTGCCCCTCGGAGACCGGGTCCGGGTGATCGGCGAGGGCGTCAGCACCGACCTCGAGCCGCCGCCGGACGCAGCCGCCCGGGCGGAGGCGCTGGGCCTGCCGGCGCGCGGCTACCTGTTCACCTTCGCCACGCTCGAGCCGCGCAAGGGGCTCGACGTGCTGATCGGCGCACTGGCTCGCCCCGACGGCCCGCAGCTGCCGCTGCTGATCGCCGGTCAGCCCGGCTGGGGCGGCGTCGACCCGGTGGCGCACGCCGCGACCCTCGGCATGGCGCCGGACCGGGTACGGCTGCTGGGCCGGGTCTCCGACGCCGACCTGGCCGTGCTGCTGCGCCGGGCCACTGCGGTGGTCGTGCCCTCACGTGCCGAGGGGTTCGGCCTGCCGCTGCTCGAGGCGATGGCTGCGGGTGCGCCCGTGGTGACCAGCGACGACCCGGCGCTGGTCGAGGTCGGCGCCGGAGCGGCAGCAGTCGTGCCGGTGGGCGACGAGGCCATGCTGGCGCAGGTGCTCTGCGAGGTGACCCGCAACCCGGCCCGCCGGGCTGCGATGTCGGCGGCCGGCATCGATCGGGCCGGCGCATTCACGTGGGAGTCGGCGGCGACCGCGACCTGGAAGCTCTACCGCGAGCTGGTCTGAGCCGACCCCAGCACCCGGGCGCCCAGCATGAGGAGGCCGGCCACGAGCACGGCCGCGTACAGCGCGCCGACCATCGCTGCGCCGGTGTCTCCCAGCTCGGCGAGCGTGAAGCCCTGCAGGTCCCAGGCCATGTGCGAGACCATGATCGCGGTCAGTCGACGGGTGCGCCAGTAGAGCAGGAACGCCGTCCCTGCCCACAGCGCGACCCAGAGCACGATCCACGGGGTCCCGTAGTAGACGTGGTAGGCCGCCCTCAGGGCCAGCGACACCAGCAGGATCTCCGGCCACGGCCTACGGGCCTGCCGCAGCGTCGTGATGACGAAGGCGGTGACGATCAGCTCCTCGAGGAAGCCGGACCGGACGGCTGCGGAGACGCCGCCGATCATGCCCCAGGGCCCCGTACGGCCGAAGGGGAACCGGTTGTGCGGGGCAAGGCTGGAGAGCAGGACCGAGGCGAGGAACGTGGCGGCGAACAGCACGCAACCGATCACGACCGCCTGCCGGCGGCGGGCGCTCCCGGTCGCCCAGCGCGGCGCGATCCCGAGCCGTCGCCAGGTCCAGCCCCTCCGCCGCATCAGCCACAGCGCGAGCACCAGGCCCGGCAGCGACACGGTCCAGTTGACCGCCTCGCTGATGCTCTGGCCGCGCAGGGTCGGCACCTCGGAGTTGAGGATGTGGCCCGGGTGGTTCAGCAGGTAGAAGGCGGTGCCGACGGCGGGCCCGAAGGCGACGGCGTAGACGCCGGCGATCTCGGCGTACGCCCGGGCCGTCCCGATCCTGCGCCGCGGCTGACGCGCGGTCGCCGGGGCTGGTGGGGCCAGCCAGCGGAGCAGCCGCCGGCACCACAGCCCCTGGTCCACCATGTGACCATCCTGCCGGTCATCCGCCGGCAGCGTGGTGGCCGGCCCCCTGGTGCGTGTCGGAGCGCGACGTCCACGGCGTGGCGGTCGGCATCAGCGAGGTGGCGGTGGCCACGCCAGCCGCCAGGGCCACCGCGATCAGCAGTATGCGCAGGTTGCGGCCGCGGGCGCCGCCGGCCGGCCCGGATCGGAGCTCGTCGAGGGAGTCGGTCGCGGCCTCGCGCAGATGGCCGATGACGTGCACCGCCATGACGGCGAACCAGAGGAAGAAGCTGACCTTGTGGGTGGTGAGCAGCAGCCCGTCACTGCCGGGCGCGGTCGCGATCAGGGCCACCCCGCTGCCGAGCAGGGTCAGGCTGGTGATGATCACCAACGGCCCGAGAACCCGCAGCACCGGATGCGGCGGCCCTTTGCGGACGTACGGGGCCGAACCGGTGTAGTAACGGGCGAACCGGTAGGTCGTGCTCGCCGTCTTGAGCAGCACCGGGCCCAGCAGCAGCAGGCCCAGGTAGACGTGCAGGGTGATCAGCTGGCGGACCCGGAGCACGGTCACGCCCTCGACGGCCAGCATCAGCAGCAGCAGCATCCCGGTCGCCGAGGTCAGCCGGCTGTTGCCTGCAGGTCCGGCGTCCTCAGCCGGGTGAGCCATGGCGGCCGACCTCCTCGGGCGTGCCCGACCGCCCTGGTCGTACCAGCAACGCTCGGTGCAGATTCTTGGAGTTTCCTTGGCTTGCCCCTGCTCGCCAACTCTGGCGCGTCCAGCCGACCGCTGCAGCGCGCATCGGCGTACCCTGCATTGACAGTCCTGGATTGCCCAGACCCTGCACATCGTGAGGAGTACGACCGTGGTGCGCGTGCTCGTCGACGCAACCGCCGTCCCGGCAGACCGCGGCGGGGTTGGCCGCTACGTCGACGGACTGATCGCAGCGCTGGGCGCCGCCGATGCCGACCTGGCGGTGGTCTGCCAGCGGTCGGACTCGGAGCGCTACTCGCGGCTGGCGCCGGCCGCCACCATCGTGCCCGGCCCGGCCGCCATCGCGCACCGGCCGGCCCGGCTGGCCTGGGAACAGACCGGCCTGCCGCTGGTCGCCGGCCAGGTCAAGGCCGACGTGGTCCACTCGCCGCACTACACGATGCCGCTGCGGGTGGGCCGGCCGGTCGTGGTCACCGTCCACGATGCGACGTTCTTCACCTCGCCGGAGGTGCACACCGCGGTCAAGGGCACGTTCTTCCGCTCCGCGACCCGTACGGCGCTGCGGCGGGCGACCCGGGTGGTCGTCCCGTCCAAGGCGACCCGGGACGAGCTGATCCGGGTCCTCGACGCCGACCCGACGACGATCGACGTGGCCTACCACGGTGTCGACACCGAGCTGTTCCACCCGCCGTCCGACGGTGAGCGCGACCGGGTCACCGCGCGGCTGGGTCTGCACGGGCAGCCCTACATCGCCTTCCTCGGGACGCTCGAGCCGCGCAAGAACGTGCCGGCGCTGATCCGCGGCTGGACCGAGGCGGTGGCGGACCGTGAGACCCCGCCGGCGCTGGTGCTGGCCGGCGGCAGCGGCTGGGACGACGAGGTCGACGGCGCCGTGGCGCAGGTGCCCACGCACCTGCGGGTCGTCCGTCCGGGCTACCTGCGCTTCGCCGACCTGCCCGGCTACCTCGGCGCCGCCCAGGTCGTCGCCTATCCGTCCTACGGCGAAGGCTTCGGCCTGCCGGTGCTCGAGGCGATGGCCTGCAGGGTGCCGGTGCTCACCACCCCGCGACTGTCCCTGCCGGAGGTCGGCGGCGACGCCGTGGCCTACACCGAGCCGGACGACCACGCGATCGCGGTGTCCCTCGCCGCGCTGCTCGACGACGCGCCACGTCGCGCCCAGCTTGCCGAGGCCGGCTACCAGCGGTCCAAGGAGTTCACCTGGGCCGCCAGCGCAGAGGCCCACCTGGCGTCGTACTCGCGCGCGGTTCGGTGACCGGGTCGCACGCTCCAGGTGACGTCGAGACCTCGATGGCTCCTGGTGACCTCGACCTGCGCGTCATCGTCGTGACCTACTCCCCGGGCGACCACCTCGCCACGTTCCTCGACTCGCTGGTGCTGGCCACCGCCGGCTCGTACCAGGTGGTGCTCGCGGACAACGGCTCCGCCGACGGGTCGCCGGACAAGGCGGTCGCCGACCACGACAACGTCACCCTCCTCCGCACGGGTGGCAACGTGGGCTACGGCGCAGCCGCGAACGTCGGAGCCAGGGGAGCCACCGAGACCTGGCTGCTGGTCGCCAACCCGGACGTGATCTGGGACGTCGGAGCGCTCGACGAGCTGCTCGCTGCCAGTGCCCGCTGGCCGCGGGCCGCCGCGTTGGGGCCCGGCATCCGGACCCCCACCAACGAGCTCTACCCCTCCGCCCGGGGCTTCCCGTCCCTCGGCCGCGGCATCGCGCACGCGCTGCTCGGCTGGCTCTGGCCGAGCAATCCGTGGACGGCGTCCTACCGCCGCGAGCGAGGCGCCGCCGAGGAGCGGGCGATCGAGGGGTGGCTGTCCGGTTCGTGCCTGCTGCTGCGCCGCGAGGCGTTCGTCTCGGTGGGCGGCTTCGACGAGTCGTACTTCATGTACTTCGAGGACACCGACCTGTGCGAGCGGCTGATCAGGGCCGGCTGGCAGAACGTGTACGTGCCATCGGCTCAGGTCACCCACGAGGGCGGGCACGCCACCGAGGACGGCCGCGGCCGCTCAGCGGTGATGCTGCGGGCGCACCACCGCAGCGCCTACCGCTACCTGGCCCGCAAGTACTCCGGCCCGCGCTGGGCGCCGGTGCGCCTGGTGCTCGCCGTCGGCCTGCTCGGGCGCTACGTCGTCGCGCGGCTGGTCCCCCAGATCGGGGCCGGCGCGAAACCGACCCGGTCCGCCGACGTGCTGCCCGGGTGACCGGCGCCGCTTGCCGGCCCCGTACGATCGCTTCGTCCAGTACGTGGCGAGCATGGAGGACTGACCGATCGACGCGATCCTGCTCGTGGGTGGCCAGGGGACCCGGCTCCGGCCGCTGACCTCGACGACGCCCAAGCCGATGCTGCCGGCGGCCGGCGTGCCGTTCGTCCACCACCAGCTCGCGCAGGCCAAGGCCGCGGGCATCGACCACGTGGTCCTGGCGACCTCGTACAAGGCCGAGGTCTTCGAGGCGCACTTCGGCGACGGCTCCTCGATCGGCCTCGATCTCGAGTACGTGACCGAGACCGAGCCGTTGGGCACCGGTGGCGGCATCCGCAACGTGGCCTCGCGGCTCCGTGGTGGCCCGGACGACCCGGTCGTGATCTTCAACGGCGACATCCTGTCGGGGCACGACATCGCCGGGCAGCTCGCCGTGCACCGGTCCCGCGACGCTGCCGTGACCCTCTACCTCACCGAGGTCGACGACCCGCGGGCCTTCGGCTGCGTGCCGACCGATGCGTCCGGCCGGGTGACCGCGTTTCTCGAGAAGACGCCCGAACCGGTGACCAACCGGATCAACGCCGGCTGCTACGTCTTCCGGCGTGCGGTCATCGACGCCATCCCCGGCGGCCGGCCGGTCTCCGTCGAGCGGGAGACCTTCCCCCAGCTGCTCTCCGCTGGGCAGCTGGTCGTCGGCTTCGTCGACACGTCCTACTGGCTCGACCTCGGCACGCCGGCCGCCTATGTCACCGGCTGCCGGGACCTCGTCACCGGCCGGGCGCCGTCGCCGGCGGTGGCTCAGGTGGGCGAATCCCTCGTACTGCCAGGCGCTTCGGTCGCTGCGGACGCGTGGCTCTCCGGAGGTACGGCAATCGGGTCCGGTGCCGTCGTCGGCGCCGGGGCGCGCATCGTCGGCAGCGTGGTCTTCGACGGGGCGCGGATCGGGGCCGGCTCGCTCGTGGAGAACTCCGTCGTCGGTGCGGACGCTGTCATCGGCGACGGCTGCGTCATCGTCGACGCCGTGATCGGCGACGGTGCCCGGGTGGGTGCCCGCAACGAGCTGCTGCACGGCGCCCGGGTCTGGACCGGCGCCGTCCTCGCGGACTGCGCCGTCCGTTTCTCCGCCGACGACTAGGACGAGAACCCCACCGACCCGGTCAGGCGATGCGGGCGATGGTGGCGTCGTCGTACCCGGGCTCGGCGTCGAGCAGCTCCTGGATCCGCCCGGCGTCCACCGGCGGTGAGAACAGATAGCCCTGACCGTTGTCGCAACCCATCGCCGACAGCATCTCCAGCTGCTCGGGTGTCTCGATTCCCTCGGCGACGGTGGCGATGCCCAGCGCTCGTGCCATCGCGGTCACCGCGCCGACGATGACCAGGTCGCCCTCGGTGTCCGTGAGGCCGCTGACGAAGCTGCGGTCCACCTTGAGGATGTGTACGGGGAACTTGCGCAGGTGGGCCAGCGACGAGTAGCCCGTACCGAAGTCGTCGAGCGCGATCTGGACGCCGAGGCCGGCGAGGCCACCGAAGGTCTCCGGTACGGCTGCGGACTCCTCGAGCAGAGCGGTTTCCGTGATCTCGAGGCAGAGGTGCGACGGGTCGATCGAGTGCTTGGCGATGGCAGCGGCCACGACCTGCACGAAGCCGGGCGCCGCGAACTGCCGGGCCGAGACGTTGACCGCCATGGTGATCGGCGCGTGCCCTGGCCGGCCTTCCCACAGCATCAGCTGACGGCAGGCTTCGTCGAGCACCCACGTGCCGAGGTCGATGATGAACGAGGACTGCTCGGCGACGTCGAGGAAGGCACCCGGCTGGAGCAGCCCCCGGGTCGGGTGCTGCCACCGGATGAGCGCCTCGACGCCGACACAGCTCTGGTCGGCGAGGCGCAGCACCGGCTGGTACTGCAGGCGGAACTCGCCCCGGTCCAGGGCACGGTGCAGCTCCAGCATCAGGCCGGTACGGGCCAGCGCACGTTCGCGTAGACCGGCGTCGAAGAACTCGTACCGTCCGCCGCCCTGGTGCTTTGCCTGGTACATCGCCGCGTCGGCGTCGGCGACCAGGCGTTCGGCGTTGGCGTCGGCGTCGGCGCTGGTCACGATCCCGATGCTCGCGCTGACCGGGAGCGACTGGCCGCGGTAGACCAGCGGCTCGGACAGCGCCTGGGCGACCCGGTCGGCGATCTGCCGGATGTCCTCGTCGTCGGTGAGGCCTTCGCAGAGCACCACGAACTCGTCCCCGCCGAACCGGGCAACGGTGTCCGAGCGCCGGGCCGCCTCGTTGACCCGCTGCCCGACCTGGTGCAGGAACCAGTCCCCGGCGGCGTGACCGAAGGTGTCGTTGACGGTCTTGAACCGGTCGAGGTCGACGAACAGCAGCCCGATCAGGTTGCCGTCACGCTCGAGCCGGCGCAGCGCGTGGGACACCCGGTCCAGCAACAGTGCCCGGTTGGCCAGTCCGGTCAACGGGTCGTGGCCGGCCTGGAAGGCCAGCGCGTCCTCGGCCCGCTTGCGGTCGGTGAAGTCCCGTACGGCGACCAGGACGCCGGTGACCGGGCCGCCCACCTGCCGCTCGGGGACCATCCGGGCCTGGAACCATCGCGCGCGGGCGTCGACGCTGTCGACGTACTCGAGCTCGGTGGGATCGCCGGTCTCGAAGACCTGCCGCAGCGCGTGCTCCCAGACCTCGAACTCCGGCGGGTGCCCGACCTCGCAGCTGGTCCGGCCGAGGATGTCACCGGAGGCCATCCCCAGCGCGGTCTCGGCCGCGGGGTTGACGTAGACGTGCCGCAGCTCGCGGTCGAAGCGCATCATCCCGTCCGGCGATCCGTCCAGGACCGTGAGCAGCTCCTGCTGCACCTGCTCGAGCTTGGCGCTCCGCTCGGCGAGCAGCTGCTCGGCGACCACCCGCGGCGTGTCGTTGCGGGAGATCCCCCAGGTACCGATGATCACGCCGTCGGCGTCCCGGAGCGGCAGCTTGGTTGAGGAGACCCAGGTGTCGGGCCCGTTCGGCCAGGTCTCGCGTTCGATGACGTTGACCCGCCCGACGCCGGTACGCATGATCTCGTGCTCGTCCGCGATCGCCTGCTCGGCGTGCGTCTCGCTGAAGAAGTCGGCGTCGGTGCGGCCGACAACCTGCTCGCGGGCCACGCCGAACCAGGCGGCTGCGCTGTGGCTCAGCCGCAGGAACCGGCTGTCGACGTCCTTGAAGTAGACCCGGTCGGCGGACTCGTCGAGCAGGCTGCGCAGCAGCAGCGCGTCCAGGGAGAAGTCGGCGGGCGGCTGGCGGACGGCGTCACCCATCGCTCACCCCGTCCCAGCATCGACACGCGCGCACCTCACCGGTCCGCGACCTAGCTGAAATGTCGGCAGGGGGACCCAGATTGATGAGGGCTATCTGTGCCTAGTCGGTGGTGGCCATTTGGTGCTAGCCGCTCAGGTCCGGTCGCTGTGCCGGTGCCTGGCCAGTCGCTGCTCGGCCGCGGTGTCGGCGTCCACCATCATCTGGACCAGCTCGGCGAAGCCCACCTTGGGCTCCCAGCCCAGCTCGGACTTGGCCTTCTCCGGCGAGCCGATCAGCAGGTCCACCTCGGCCGGCCGGAAGAACCGTGGGTCCTGGACGACCCTCGGCTCCCAGTCCTCGATGCCCACCCGGGCGAAGGCGACCTCGAGCAGCTCGCGGATCGAGTGTGTCTCGCCGGTCGCGATGACGTAGTCGTCCGGCTGCCGCTGCTGGAGCATCAGCCACATCGCCTCGACGTAGTCTCCGGCGAAGCCCCAGTCCCTGCGGGCGTCGAGGTTGCCCAGCGCCACGTTCTCCTGGAGCCCCAGCGCGATCCGGGCCACGGCCCGGGTGACCTTGCGGGTGACGAACTCGTGACCCCGCCGCGGTGACTCGTGGTTGAACAGGATGCCCGAGCAGGCGAACGCGTTGTAGGACTCGCGGTAGTTGACGGTCATGTAGTGGCCGAAGGTCTTGGCGACGCCGTACGGGGACCTCGGGTGGAACGCCGTGGTCTCGACCTGGGGCACCTCGCGCACCTTGCCGAACATCTCCGAGCTGGACGCCTGGTAGAAGCGGACCTTGCTCATGTCGTTCTGGGTGTGGATCCGGATCGCCTCGAGCACCCGCAGCACGCCCATGCCGGTGATCTCGCCGGTGAGCTCCGCCTGCTTCCAGGACAGGCCGACGAAGGAGATGGCGCCGAGGTTGTAGACCTCGTCGGGCTGCGAGACCTCGAGCGCTCCGATCAGCGATGGCAGGTCGCGCAGGTCGCCCTCGACCAGCTGGATCGACGGGATGATCTCCTCGACAGTGCTGACCTTGGGGTTGTTCTGGCCCCGTACGAGGCCGAACACCTCGTAGCCCTTCTTGGCCAGCAGCTCTCCGAGGTAGAGGCCGTCTTGTCCGGTGATGCCGGTGATGAGCGCGCGGGGCACGGATTCTCCAGGGCTCGGGAGCGATCAGGCCCCGTTGGGTGTCGGCGCCTTGGACGGCGGGTGGTTGTTGATGAACGTCTGGATCGTCTTGCCGTTGATCCCACCACAGAACTGGACGCTGCCCCATGCGGCGATCGCGACGTTCTTGCCGGCCGGGAACTTGCCGAGCTTGATGTCCCACGGGGTGACGATGAACTTCTCGCTGAGCGCGACCTTGGCCCCGGCGTCCCCGACGTAGCTGAGCTGGGCCACCTGGTTCTTCGGCAGGGACGGGGTGTACCAGACCACCGTGTAGCCGTTCTGCAGGTTGCGGACCAGCGTCCCTGGGGTGGGGCCCTCACCGACCGCGTAGTAGTGGGTGCCTGCGGCGGCGCCGGTCGCGTAGGACTTGCCGGAGGTCGGCGGCACCTCGGTGTACTTGATCGTGGTCGCCTTGCCGCTCTTGTCCGTGGCGGCGACGTCGCCCTTGGGCTGGATCTTGCGTGCAGTGTCGGCGCTGCACGCCGCCGCGGCCGCGGAGACGCCGAGCTGGGACAGCGAGCGCTTCTCGATCGGCGTCGGAGCAGTCCACCTGGGGATCTCCACCGCCAGCACCAGCAGGACACCGACCAGCAGGGCGGAGCCCCAGACCAGCCGGCTCAGCCGTCGTTCGCGGGCGTGGGCGGCCCGCTTGGCTGCCTCGATCTCCAGGCGGCGAGCCTTGGCGGCTCGCTTCGCGTCCATCTTCTTGGTCGGCATGAGCTCTCTCGTTCGGGCAGCGCTGGCAAGATCGGACGCGACAATCTGGTCGCGCGGGTGCGAGTGTACGTGGCGCAGCCATGAGGGTAGGCGAATGTCAGCTGCCCAGGACACACTTGCCCCATGACCGCGGCCGCCGAGACCCCCGCGCAGGCCGGCGCCGATCTGGTCTGGGAGCCCGGCTTCGCTCTCGACCTGCGGCTGACGCTGGGGCCGCTGTTGCGGGGCCCGCACGATCCGACCCAGCGGGTGGACGCCGCCGGGCGCTGGTGGCGGGCCTGCCGCACCCCCGCGGGGCCGGGCACGCTGGTCCTGTGGCGTTCGGGCCGCCAGGTGGTGGCGCGTGCCTGGGGGGCGGGTGCCGGCTGGCTGCTCGACTCGGTGCCGGACCTGCTGGGTGCACGCGACGACGCCGAGGCGTTCGTCGCCCACCACCAGCCGGTCCACGACGCCTTGCGCGCCCACCCGGGTCTTCGGGTCCCCCGCACCGGCCTGGTGATGGAGGCGCTGGTCCCGGCCGTCCTCGAGCAGCTGGTCACCGGACTGGAGGCCACCCGGTCCTGGCGCCAGCTGATCACCCGGTTCGGCGACCCAGCGCCGGGTCCCGTACCACCTGGTCTGATGGTGATGCCGGAACCGGCCGCGCTGGTCCGGCTGCCGGACTGGGAGTGGCACCGGGCTGGGGTCGACGGCCGCCGTCGGCAGACCCTGGTCGCTGCTGCCAGGGTCGCAGCGGCACTCGAGCGCACCGTCGAGTTGTCGCCGGTCGAGGCCAAGCGGCTGCTGCGCACGGTCCCCGGCATCGGGGTGTGGACGGCGGCCGAGGTGGCCTGCCGGGCGTACGGGGACGCCGACGCGGTGTCGGTCGGCGACTACCACCTGGCGGCGCAGATCGGCTGGGCGATGCTCGGCCGGCCGGTCGACGACCAGCGCATGCTCGAGCTGCTCGAGCCGTACCGGCCGCAGCGCTACCGGGCGGCGCGGCTCATCCTGATGACCGGACCCGGCAAACCGAGGTTCGCGCCGCGCTACGCACCGCGGGACAACCGGCGGATGTGACGGTCCGCCCGCCGCTGTGACCCCGCTGAGAGCGCGCTGGCAGTGCCTGGCCGCTGCACGGTCGCACCGCCATGCTCTGCGTCGGGCATCCGGGCGATGGGGAGGGGCTAGGCATGATCGAGGCACGAGGGCTGACCAAGAAGTACGGGGAGAAGGTGGCCGTCGACGACCTCAGCTTCAGCGTCCAACCCGGCGTCGTCACCGGGTTCCTCGGGCCGAACGGTGCCGGCAAGTCCACGACGATGCGGATGATCCTCGGGCTGGACGCCCCGACGAGTGGAACGGTCACCGTCAACGGGAAGCCGTACCGGGACCACGTCGCCCCGCTGCACGAGGTCGGCGCGCTGCTTGAGGCGCGGTCGATCCACAGCGGCCGCTCGGCGTTCAACCACCTGCTCTCGCTGGCCCAGACCTCCGGCATCCCGCGCTCCCGGGTCGACGAGGTGATCGATGCGGTCGGTCTCCGTGACGTGGCCAAGCGCCGTGCCGGCGGGTTCTCACTCGGCATGGGGCAACGGCTCGGCATCGCCACCGCGCTGCTCGGTGACCCCCGTACGGTGATCCTCGACGAGCCGGTCAACGGCCTGGACCCTGAGGGCATCCGGTGGATCCGCTCGATGCTCAAGGGTCTTGCGGGGGAGGGCCGTACGGTGTTCGTCTCCTCGCACCTGATGAGCGAGATGGCTTTGACGGCAGAGCATCTCATCGTGGTCGGCAAGGGCAAGCTGATCGCCGACACGAGCATGGATGCCTTCATCGCCGGTGCGTCGCGCAACGTCGTACGGGTCCGTAGCGTCGACAATTCCGCGTTGTCAGCACTTCTGACGGGGCCCGACGTCACGGTGCGCACAGTCGACGCGGATGCCCTCGAGGTCTCGGGCCTGACGACGGACCAGATCGGCATGACGGCCGGCCGGGCAGGGATCACCCTGCTGGAGCTGGCGGCGCAGCAGGCTTCGCTGGAGGAGGCCTTCATGGACATGACCCACGACTCGGTCGAGTTCCGGCCGACCACCAGCACAGGAGCGCAGCGATGACCACGACCCTCGAGGCGCCGACCACCCAGCGCGTCACCCAGGCCCGCGTGCTGCGGTCGGAGTGGACCAAGCTGCGCTCGCTGCGTTCGACCGTGTGGTCGCTGCTGGCAGCGTTGATCCTGATCATCGGGTTGTCCATCCTCGTCCCGGCCGTGCGGGTGGCGCACTGGCCGCCGCCGGACCCGAACGACGTCAGGAACTTCGATCCGGTCGGCATCAGTCTGGGCGGCACTTTCCTTGCCCAGATGGCAATCGGCGTCCTCGGGGTGCTGCTGATGACGGGTGAGTACGCCACCGGCATGATCCGCGCGACCTTCGCCGCCGTACCCCGCCGGCTGCCGGTGCTGTGGGCAAAGCTCGGAGTCTTCGGGGCGACCTCGCTGGTGCTCGTGACGCCGGCTGTGCTGGCGGGGTTCTTCATCGGCCAGTCGATCCTGGCCTCCAAGAACCTCGACACGACGTTCGGCAAGCCTGATGTCGCGCGCGCCGTGTTCGGCAGCGCCCTGTACGTGGTGGCGGTCGGTCTGCTCGGGATGGGTCTCGGGGCGTTGCTGCGCAACACGGCTGCGGCGATCTCGACGCTGTTCGGCGCCTTGTTCGTGCTGCCCCTGATCGTCCGGCTGCTGCCCAGCGACTGGCAGAACCATGTCTCCCGCTACCTGCCGCTGAACGCCGGCAGTGCCGTCACCAACGTCCACAACGACGCCGGGTCGATGGCGCCGTGGAGCGGGTTCGGCCTGTTCTGTGTCTACATTGCCGTGGTGGTCGGACTGGCCGCGTGGAAGCTGCGACGTCAGGACGCCTGAGTCTAGTTTTGGCCATCTCGGCGGCGGGTGGATTGCCAGCGCGCGGGGCATGGGAGACCCTGAGTGGCCGACGTCCACGACTCGACCAAGGGGAGCCGCCAGTGCCTGACTTCGACGACGCGCGACTGTTCGCTGCGCTCCGCGAGTACGTCCATGCCGCCGAGGCACTGTCCGGGATCGACCCGCAGGACGAGCCCCGGCGCACCTTGGACCTGGCCGAGCACAAGAGTCTGGCCGGCATGGCCGTGCGGCGCCGGCTGACCGAGCTCGGCTGGACGCCTCCGCTGCGGCGCCAGCCGGACGTGGACGTCTCCTCCGGTCAGGCACCCCCGTCCACCGTCGAGCGGGACATCGACGTCTGAGTGCAGTCAGGGCCTACGCCCGGACGATCTGCTTTCCGACCGAACGACTTTCGGCCAGTGCCTGCTGGGCCGCCGGCACCGCATCCAGCCCGTCGACGATGGTGAGCTCCGGCGCCAGGTCCCCGGTGGCGAGATGCTCGATCGTCCGCCTAAGCCCTCCGGCGAGGAGCGCGGGCGCCGAGCCGGACAGGGCGGCCAGGCTGAAGCCGCCGATCGCCACGTTGCCGGCGTAGAGCCGGCCGGCCGGCGGCAGCTGGCCCAATGTGCCACCGCCGGCATTGCCGAACAGCACGATCCGTCCGCCCGGCGTCGCAAGCTCGAGATCCGCGTCCAGCATCGCGGTTCCCTGCGGGTCCAGGATCAGGTCAAGGCCGACGCCGCCGGTGTGGTCCAGAACCGCCGTTGCCAGGGCCGGTCCCCGTACGAAAGCCTTGTCGTAGCCGGCCTTCTCGGCCGCCTCCGCGCGCTCCTCGCTGCCGACGACTGCCAGCAGCCGGCCGACGCCACCCAGCCCGGCCAGCCGGGCCAGCGCCTGGCCGACCGCACCGGCTGCGGAGTGCACGAGCAGGTTGTCGCCGGGCCGGAAGCGGCCGAACCGGTCGAGCAGCAACACCGCAGTTGTCAGCGCACCGGGAGCTGCCGCGGCGCTGGCCAGGTCCAGCCCGTCCGGTACGGGGACCGTCAGCTCGGCCCTGGCGACCGCGACCTCCGCCAGCCCGCCGTCGTCCATGTAGGCAACCACCCGTTGCCCGGGCGTGAAGTCGCGCACGCCCTCGCCCAGAACGGCGACGGTGCCGGCCACCTCGACGCCGGGGAAGTACGGCCACCGCTTGACGTAGGCAGGGTCGCCGCGCCGGGCCATGACGTCCTTGAAGTTGATGCCGGCGAACTGCACGTCGATCGTCAGCCGGCCTGGACCCGGCCTCGGTGCCTCCATCTCGGCGACCCGGGTAGCGCTGGCGTCCGGGGCCGGACCGTCGAAGACAACGGTGCGGGTCATGGTGGTCTCCTTTCGACAAACGTCGTATGTTTGCGACCGTACCGCTCGTTTCGAAAGATGTCGAAAGGATCCGTCGTGATCTCGTCCCGAAGGCCACTGCTGGTGCACCCGCCGGCCGGGTCGCTTCGGTTGGTCGACGTCCTGCACGCCCTTGCCGACCCGACCCGGCTGACCGTCGTGCGGACGTTGCGCGACGGCGGCGAGCGCGCCTGCGGCACGTTCCCCGTCGACGTCGCCCCCTCGACCCTCACCCATCACTTCCGGGTGCTCCGCGAGGCCGGCGTAGTGCAGCAGCGCGAGGTGGGCAAGCACCGCTGGACCGCGTTGCGCGCGGACGACCTCGACGCCCGGTTCCCCGGGCTGCTCGACGTCATCATGGCCTCGGCAGGTGAGCCGGCGGTCGGGCCCAACGGCGCACAGGTCTAGCCGGTCCGACGCCCGACCGAGCACCTGCCTCTGGCGTCAGTCCTCGAGCGGCACCGGCCGCTCGTCGGCGTCGGACCGCTCGGCCGGCGTGCCTTCGTCGATGGCGTCCTCGCCTACGGCGTCCTCGTCGCCGAGCTCAGCGTACGGGTCGACGGGGCGGTCTTCGTCCGGGGTGGTCGTCATGGCGACGGCCTTCCCCGAATCCGACCCGAATCACCCGCCCGCTCAGGGCTTCCATGGCCTCAGCGTGCATCGTTCGCCGGGGTCACGGTGCCGTCGAGCTCGGCAATATCTGCCGGGGTGAGGACCAGCTCCGTGGCGCTGACGTTCTCCTCGAGATGGCCGACCTTGCTGGTCCCGGGGATCGGCAGCATCACCGGAGAGCGCTGCAGCAGCCAGGCCAGGGCGACCACGCTCGCCGTCGTGTCGAGGCGCTCGGCGACGGCGGCCACCACCGCCTCGCCGCCGACCCGGCCCATGGCGAGCGGGAAGAACGGCAGGTAGGCGATGCCGTCCTCGGTGCAGCGGTCGACGACGGGGTCGTCGGCGCGCTGCCCGACGCTGTACAGGTTGGACACGGTGACGACGTCGGTCCCGCCCAGCGCCAGGTCGAGCTGCTCGACGGTCACGTTGCTCAGGCCGATCCGCTGGATCTTGCCCTCGTCCTTGAGCTCGAGCATCGTGGCGAGGGCGTCCTCGAACGACACCCCCGACGAGTCGTCCATCCAGCGCAGGTGGGTGACGGGGATCGAGTCGAGTCCGAGCAGCGCGAGATCCCGTTCGCAGCCTTCCCGCAGCTCGGCGGGGCTGTGGGTGGCGTACCAGCTCTTGTCCTCACCCCTGGAGCCGCCGAGCTTGGTCACCAGCACCAGGTCGTCGGGATAGGGCGCCAACGCCTCGCGGACGAGCTGATGGGCGGCTTCCGGCCCGTAGTACCAGGCGGAGTCGATGACGCGGACGCCAAGCTCGTAGGCACGGCGCAGCACCCGTATGGCTTCTTCCGGGTCGGCC